>JBCCGX010000104.1:0-14294 GCA_039029035.1 Acidobacteriota bacterium
ATGTAGGCCGGTGCCGCGGGGTCGAGCTGGGGGAGCCGCGCGGTTGTCGGCTCGCCAACGACGATGTCGACTCGTTGGATGGCAGCGTCGTCGACCCAGATCTCTGCGGGGGCCGGCGCCAGATCGAGCAAGAAGCGGGCGGCCGCCTGCCGTGCCATGAGCCGCTTGCGCGCCGTCGGTAGGTCTTGATCGATCAGCAGCAGCACGCCGCCGCTCATCTGCACGCCGATCAGGGCTGCCACCAGTTCTATGTCGCGCTTGCCGTGTAGGGCCACCACCTCGCCGGGGCGCAGCCCGTCGGCGATGAGAGTCCGCGCCAGTCGCTGCGCCTGCTGGGCGAGATGACCGTAGGTGAGCGTGTGGGTGCCTTGGCGGATGGCAGACCGCTCGGGCGCTTGATAGGCCTGCTGCAGAAACGCCCGCGGCACCGCCTCGTGGTGCGGTGTGGGGATGGGAAGGGCCGGATCGGGCCAGTGGACGGCAATCTCCGGTCGCAGCAGTTCGAAAGCATCGATCGGTTTTCCTGGCTGCTGGCAGACCTGCTGCGCGAGATGGCGGAATTGCTCCAGTATCTCGTGCATCGGTGCTCTGTCGAAGCGTTCGCCGTCGTAGACCAGCACGCATTCGATGGCGTCGCCGCGGTCGAGGAGGTGGAGAGCGAGATCGAATTTGGCGGTCAGCTCGGGAGCGCGTGGCCATTCTTCGACCACCAGGCCGGGCAGCTCGAAGCGGTGGGCTGTCGCATCGACGAGGTTGCAAAAGACTTGAAAGAACGGCGTGCGATCGAGGTCGCGGGTTGCCAAGAGCTCGTCGACCAGGCGCTCGAAGGGGACGTGCTGGTGGACCGTGGCGTCGAGCACGGTTTGTCGGACCCGGCCGAGCAGATCGGCGAAGGTCGGCCGGCCGCTCAGGTCGGTGCGCAGCACCAAGCTGTTGAGGAAGAGGCCGATCAGGGGCTCGAGGCGTCGCCGCCAGCGCTGATCGATGGCGGTGCCGACGGCCAGGTCGTCGCTGGCGCCGAGGCGCGACAGCAACAGCTCGAAGGTGGCCAGGAGCGTCATGAAGAGGGTGGCTCGGTGGGACCGGCCGACGGCACGCAGGGATCGGGTGAGGTCGTGGGCCAGGGCCAGGCGACAGGCTTCGCCGCGCGGCGGTGTCGTTGCGCGGCGTGGGCGACCGAGGGGCAGCTCGAAGGGGGGCAGGTCGGCGAGCTGGCGACGCCAATAGGTCAGGTCGGTCTCGTCGCAGCCGCTCTCGGCACACTGTCGCTGCCAGGCGGCGAAATCACTGTAGTGCAGCTCGAGATCGCGGCCCGGAACGAGTCGACCCTCGCGCAGAGCGCCATAGAGCTCGGCCAGCTCGTGCCGGAGGATGGTGATCGAGCTGGCGTCTGCCGCTAAGTGGTGCAAGGTCAGGAGCAGGACGTGGCGCTGTGCCTCGAGCTCCAAAAGGGTGACGCGCAGCAGCGGTCCGATGGCGAGATCGAGCGGCTGGCGAGCTTCCCGTGCGACGTGATGTCGGGTCTCGCGCCGGCGTGCTTGCACTTCCAGTCGCGTCAGATCGACCCGGGCGAGGAGACGCCGGGGCACCGGCCCGAGATCGGCGACCGGGTGCCCATCGACGGTTGGGAAGGCGGTCCGCAGGGGGCGGTGGCGGTGCACGATCTGGCGCAAGGCGGGATCGAGCGCCAGGGGTTCCAGCGGACCGCGCAGGGTGAAGGCACGCGCCAACAGGTAGGCCGGGCTCTCCGGCTGCAACTGCTCGACGAACCACAGGCGCTGTTGGGCGAAGGAGAGGCCTTGGTCGGTTGGCGAGGCGGCGGCGGTCAGAGGCGGCCGTTTGGGACCTTCGGTCGAGTCGGTGGTGAGGTAGCGCGCCACGGCGCTCACCGTCGGCCGATCGAAAAAGCGGCCTAGGGGCACCTCGTGCCCCAGAGATTGGCGGATGCGGGAGAGCAACCGTGTGGCGAGCAAGGAATGGCCGCCGAGGGCGAAGAAGTCGTCGTCGACACCGATCCCATCGAGCCCCAGGATCTCGGCCCAGAGATCGAGCAGAATGGCCTCCAGTGGATGGCGCGGCGCAGTCTTTGGCTTGTCCGAGGCGCTGAACGGATCGGGAGCCGGCAGCGCCTCGAGATCGATCTTGCCGTTGGCGGTGAGAGGCAGGGCATCGAGCGGAATGAGAACGGCGGGCACCAGGCTGGCCGGCAGGGCGGCGCGCAGGTGCTGGCGCAGATCGTCGACCCGCGCCGGTCCGTCGACCTGCTCGTTCGTCGGCCCCGAGGCGCCGACGAAGTAGGCGGCAAGCACCGGGGCGCTGCGGTCGCCGGTGCCCTCCGACCGAGCGGTGACGACGGCTCGCGCAACCTCCGGGTGACGCTCGAGCACGGTCTCGATCTCGGTCGGCTCGACGCGCAGGCCGCGGATCTGCAACTGGCGATCCCGGCGGCGGACGAACACCACGTCGCCATTCGGTGTCCAGCGACCCAGATCACCGGTGCGGTAGACCCGGCCACCCGGCGCCGACTCCGGGCTGGGAGTGAAACGCTCCGCGGTGCGACCCGGTCGGCCCAGGTAACCGCGTGCCAGGAAGGGTGTCTCGACCAGGATCTCTCCCAGCTCACCGCAGCCGGCGAGCATGTCGGTGGGGCTGGCGATACGCAGCCGCACCCCGTCGATCCCGCGACCGAGCGGTACCTCAGAGAGCGGCGGGTCTTCCTGGACGATATGACAGCCCATCGCCTGCGGTGTCTCGGTGGTGCCATAGAGGTTGACGATGCGCGCTGCGGGGGCCTGCCGCCGAAGGCGTTCGACCAGAGCACCACGCAGCCGGTCGCCGCCGCAAAAGGCTTGGCGCAGGGCCGGTAGGAGCGTGTCGTCGGCCGTCAGCACCTCTCCCAGGGCCGGAGTCAGATGGCTGACCGAGATGGCCTCGCGCGCCATCCAAGGGGCCAGTCGACCCGGGGCGAGCCGCTCTTCGGCGGTCGGGCAGCAGAGGGTGCCACCGAGCCACAGAGGCGTGAGGACATCGCGTAGCAGGGGATCGTGGGCCAGGCCGGCCAGCAGGCTGAATCGATCCTCGCCTCCCAGATCGAAGGACGCCTCGCACCAGGCGAGGTAGTGGGCCAGGGGCCGGTGGGGGGTGGCGATGGTGAGGGGCCGACCCGTGGTGCCGGAGGTGCACGCGACGTAGGCCAGGTCGTCGGGATGGGGCTCCCTGGGAAGCGCCTCGCCGGGCGCCGCCCGCCACCCCGCGTCGGCGGCCCCGGGGCGATCCAGACGGCACCGCAGGTCGGTGTCGGCCAGCGCCGCTTGCAAAGCTCCCGCGGGTGTTCGGTGGTGGAAGGCGATCCAACCCACTACCGGCAGCGAGTGTACGACATCGGCCAGGCGCTGCTCCGGGTGGTCCGGATCGAGCACGACGAAGGCGGCGCCGGCCTTGAGCACCCCGAGCATCGCCCAGGCGAGCTCGGCGCGCCGGTCGGCGAAAAGGGCGACGACGCCTTCGCGGCCGATGCCGTGCTGTCGCAGGTGGTGGGCGAGTTGGTTGGCCTCTCGATCGAGCCGGGCATAGGTCCAACTGGAGTTGGCGTCGCGGACGGCGACGCGATCGCCGAGGCGTTGCGCCTGGCGCGCGAAGCGCTGGTGGGCCAGCTCGTCCGCCGGCCAACGCGGCGGGGCTGGCGCCGGCAGCCGGGCGGCGAAGTCGTCCGTGAGCAAAGACAGGCGGTGGAGTGAGCGCGCCGATCGCGTCGCCACCTGCTCGAGCAGCCGGCGGTACTGGTCCAGCCACTCGAGCATCCGCGTACGGCTGAAGAGATCGGTGCTGTAGGCCGCTTCGAGGCGTAGGTCGTCGCCCTCACGCAGGACGTAGAAGGTCAGATCGAAGCGCGAACCGGGCATGGTCAGCTCGACCTCGGTGCGCAGATTCGGCAGCTCGATCGCCAGCTCGGTGAGGTCCGCCAGGTTGAACATCACCTGGACCAGCGGCATGCGGTGGCCGTCGCGTGGCGGCTTCAAGGCCGCCACCAGCTCTTCGAAGGGCAGCGCCGCGTGGTCAAAGGCTTCGAGGGCGGTGGACCTAACCTGCTCCAACAGGGCCGGAAAGTCAGCCAGTCCGGCGATGTCGGTGCGTAGGACCAAGGTGTCGACGAAGAGACCGATCAAGCCTTCGGTGTCGCGGCGATCGCGGTTGGCGATGGGGACGCCGACGCATAGGTCGTGGCGGCCGGTCAGGCGATAGAGGTGCGCGGTGCAGGCCGCGAGCAGGGTCATGAAGAGGGTGGCGTCGTGGCGCCGGGCGAGGGCCGTGAGCGCCCGTCCCAGAGCGCTCGGCAGCGCCAGGACAACGCGGTCACCACAGCTCGTTCGCTGGTCCGGAGGGGGACGATCGCCGCCGAGGTCCAACGGTCGGGGTAGGGGTGTCAGCTGCCGGCGCCAATAGTCGAGCAGGCGCTGGTTATCGCCGGAGACGGTCGGCCGGATCGTCTCGGCGTATTGCTCCGGCAGGTCGGCCAGGGGCGACGGTTCGCTCTGGCTGAACGCCTGATAGAGCGCCTCGAGCTCGCGCACCAGCAGGACGGCGGAGCGGGCGTCGCCGACGATGTGGTGCAGCGTCAGCACCAGGCCATGCCGTCGGTCGCCGCGCTGCAGCCAGGCACAGCGGAACAGCGGCCCACGTTCGAGGTCGAACGGGCGCTCGATCTGGCGCTCGATCCAGGCCTCTTGGCGGCGCGTGCTCCAGTCGCTGCCGTCGACCGGCGCGAGAGGGACCGGGGTTGGCGGACGGACGACCTGGACAGGACCCTCGGCATCGTCCTCGAACGTCGTTCGCAGGGTGGCGTGGCGCCGCCGGATCTCGTCCAGGGTGCGGGCGAGAATCGTCACCTGCAGCTCGCCTTCGAGGTGCAGAATCGTCGCGATGTTGTAGGACGAGTTGCCAGGTTCGAGGCGATCGAGAAACCAGATTCGACGCTGCGCCGGGGAGAGCGGGAAACGGGTCTCAGTAGCCGGTTCTGGGGCTTGGACGGAGGCGCCGTCTGCGGCCGCCTGTCGGTCTCGCAGCAGCTGCAGCAGGCTGTCTTTGTGCTGCTGCAGGCGCCGCTTGAGGTCCGGCGTCAGCATCCCTTTGGGGGCGCGGATCCGCAGCTGATCGCCGTCGGCGCGCAGCTTCACACGGCGAAGATTGAGCTCTTCCAAGAGCACCGTGGCCGGCGCTTCGTCGACTTTCTGCATTTCGAGATTTTTGGCCCTAGCCTGGATTCTTCCTGATGCTTCTACTGCGAGGCCGGATAGGACTGGATCTACGGCGTTACGCGGTCACTCCGCTCCTCGCCGGAGCGCTGCTACGCCTGTGTCGCTTCGAGACCACAAGTCTTGTATCTCCTGCCATCTACGGCCTCTCGCAACGAAGCTTAGGAATAGTCCAGGCTTGGAAGAGCGTCATCGCGCCGGCGCCTGAAGACTTGGACAGCGGTTCAGGGCAAGCTTACAATAGCCCTTCATCGCGAGCTCAGCGGGTGCTTGGATCGAGGGGGCGGGACTCTATAGCAAGTCCGACTGCAGCGAGGAGGCTGTCCGACATGTCTGAAACGCTCGTCTGGTCTGCCAAGCACAACGCTCTCTTGGCCCGCAACGAGATCTATGTCACCCACATCAAGCTGACCCGGGCCAGCGCCGGCAGCAACCGGGTCAAGATCTGTTTCAATATCGGCTGGAACAACAGCTGGCGCTACAAGGAGGGGGGCTACCGGGGCGGCAACTGGGATGCCGCCTGGGTGTTCATCAAGCTGAATGCCGGCAAGACGACGCCGCAGCTCGAAGAGCTCTTCCCGGGCTACGTGCCTGGCACCTGGGGACCGGCCCACCTGTGCACCCGGCCGGCCGACCATGCCGGTCCGCCCGAAGCTCAGATCATGCCGGCCGAGGACGGCATGGGAGTTTTCATCTACCGCAGCCAGCCCGGTGGCCCCGGGCCAGTGCGCTTCGATGGCATCGAGCTGACGTGTAAGGCGTCGACCTCCTCGTTCGTCAACACCGCGACCGAGGTCAGCGTCTCGGTCTTCGCCTACCGCATGGTCTACATCCCCGGCGGCGCCTTCTGGATCGGTGATCCCCAGGGGCCCCACGGGCCGATGAACACCTTCTTCGACCCGGCGAGCCACGCCAAGAACGCCGACAACCAGGCCTATCGGGTCGAGTCGGAGGCGGCGATCCCGATCGGCACCCAGGCGGCCGACTCCGGGCCGCGCACCTTGGCCTACCACAGCCAGGGCTACGGCGGCGATCGGAAGGGGCCGCTACCAGCCGAATTCCCCAAGGGCTTCGAAGCCTTCTACGTCATGCGCAGCCACGTCTCCCAGGGCCAATACGCTCGCTTCGTCAACTTCATCCCGGTGAGCGGCAAGACGAACCGCTTCCCCTACCTGGGCGAAGGCAGCTTTCGTTTCACCATCTTCACCGATCGCGCGGGACAGCGCATCGCCACCCGACCCCGGAGGGCGTGCAACTTCCTGGCCTGGGCCGACGGCGCCGCGTTGGCCTGTTGGGCCGGGCTGCGACCGATGACCGAGCTCGAGTTCGCCAAGGCGTGTCGCGGCTTCGGCGACCCGGTGACCGACGAATTCGCCTGGGGTGATCGCAGGATCGAGCTGGCGCAGATCATCGTCGGCCAGGAGAACGGCCGCGAGATCGTCAGCGGCAATTGCAACACCTCCAATGCCTTCACCCCGTTCGATGGCGGTGACGGCGGCTACGGACCGGTGCGCGACGACGGCCTGGTCATGGCCGGCAGCCCGGATGCTATGGCGGTGTTCCCGGATCAAAAGCAGACGTTCACCGTGACGGCCGAGGCCTTCAAGCGCGTGCGCCAGGGCCAGCAACGTGAATTCGGCAGCTCCTACTTCGGCGTCATGGGGATGAGCGGCAATCTATGGGAATACTGCGTTTCGGTCGGCCTGCCGGAAGGACGCTGCTTCACCGGCAAGCACGGCACCGGCACGGTCACGGTGGAAGGCGACGCGTGTCACGAGGAGCTCGGGTGGCCCGGCACCGAGATGGTCGGCGTGGGGTTTCGTGGCGGCTCCTGGTATACCGACGAGAAGCTCTGCCGCCTGGCCGATCGCACTTATGCCGCGGGGCTCAAGGATTATGCCTTCCGCTCCCACGACACCGGTTTCCGCTGTGCCCGGACGGCGCCAAAGGTGCAGGATTGAGCCGACGGGCCGGTAAAGATCGAGGGTAGGTTGGTCTTTTTCACCGCTGGCGTCGGGATCCTCTTACAGGAGCCCGATCCTGGGCGGAATCCCGTGTTAAGGTCCGACCGTTCGGAAGAAAATGATGGGGGCGCTGGTCAACGGAGGCAGACATGGCAGGTAAGCGACCCCGAAGGGCTCCGCTGACGCTCTTCCTGGCAATTCTCTGGCTCGGCCTGGGCGAGCTCTGCTCGATGGTGGCCTGGGCAGGGGAATCCGGCCAGATCCGCGGTACGCTGCGGCGCGACGAGGGCGGTGGCCTCGGTGGTGCGAGCGTCGTGCTGAACGAGACCGGAGCAGCCACGATCACCGACGCCGAGGGTGGATTCGCCTTCGACAGCGTACCGGCGGGGCTGTACTCGCTGGCCTTTGCGCTCGGTGAGGAGACGGCTGTCGCCAGCGACGTCGAAGTGCTGGCGGGGGAGTCGACCCAGGTCGAGGAAGTGGTCGATTGGTCGATCAGCTTCGCCTCGACGATCACCGTCTATTCGGCCTCGCGGCGACGTGAGCGGATCGTCGACGCCCCAGCGGCGATTACTTCGATTAGCGAGAAAGAGATCGGTCTCGAGAGTGCTTCGGGGCAGATCCCCAAGCTGCTCGAATTCACCGTCGGTGTAGAGGCGACTCAGAGCGGGGTGTACGATTACAACCTCAACACCCGCGGCTTCAACAACCTACTGACTCGCCGGGTGCAGACCCTGGTCGACGGCCGCGATACCACTTCGCCGGTCACCGGCAGCCAGGAGTGGTACACCATCGGCTTCCTGCTGGAAGACATCACCAGCGTCGAGCTGGTGCGTGGCCCGAGCGGCGCGTTGTATGGCCCCAACACCTTCAACGGGGTGCTCAACATCGTCACCAACCCGCCCCATCTCAGCCAGGGCGGCAAGGTGCGGCTGACCGCCGGCGACCTCGACACCCGCACCGGTGAGGCGCGTTGGGCGGGCGAGCTCGGCGACGACTGGTACTTCAAGCTGATGGGCACGCACAGCCGCAGCGACAACTTCACCCGCTCGCGCAACGTCGAGGTGGAGTACGACGGCTTGGCCCTCGAGCCGGTGCCGCTGCTGACCGACGAGGTGCAGGTCGAAGCCGGCATGCTGCGGCTCGACAAGAACTTCGCCAGCGGCAACCTCCTGTCGCTCGAGGCCGGCCTGGCCGATGGTGGCGGCGAGACGCTGCTCGGTGCCGCCACTCGCTTCCAGATCACCAATATCAAGCGCGAGTGGGCGCGGGTCAACTACAGCACCCCGCGCTGGAATGCCTTGGGCTACTACAACCGGCGCGACGGCGACAACCAGCTCGGCCTCGGCTCGGGCGCTCTGATCTTCAACGACGACGACAACTTCCAGATCGAGATCCAGGGCAACAAGGAGCTCAGCCGGGGCAAGTATCGGGTCGTCGGCGGGGTGTCCTACCGCGAAGAGAATCTCGATAGCCTCAATCCCCAGGGCGTCCAGACGTTGATCCCCGAGCCCAATCACGCCGACAAGCAGGCGGTCTTCGGCCAATTCGAGGCAGAGCTGTCCGACCGGCTCAAGCTCGTCGCCGCGGCGCGTTGGGACGAGAGCAGCCTGCACGATGCTCAGTTCTCGCCCAAAGCGCACCTGGTTTACGGCCTGGCGCCGAACCACACCCTGCGCCTGGGCTACAACGAGGCCTTCCAGGTCGGCAACGGCCTCGAGCTCTTCCTCGACATCCCCGCCGGTCTGCCCCTGGACCTGTCAGCGGTGGAGACGGACTTGGCGCCGATCCTCGGCGGCATCCCTCTGGGTTTGGGCTCGATCCCCATCCGCGCCCTGGGCAACCGTGACCTCGACGTCGAGCAGATCCGCAGCTTCGAGTTGGGGTACAGCGGCATCTTGGGGCCCAGGGCCTTCCTGACCGTCGACTACTACCAGAATCGCCAGGAGCAGTTCATCACCGACCTGCTACCCGGAGCCAACCCCAATCTCGGACCGTACCAGGCCCCCGCAGGCCTGTCACCCGACGCCGCGGCAACGGTCAAGGCGCTGCTCAACGGCCTCCTGCCAGGCTTGACCAACGATCCGGTGACCGGGGCGCCGCTGTGGGCGTTCTCCTTCGGCAACACTGCCAAGGTCGACAGCGAAGGCGTCGAGATCGCCCTCGCCTTCGAGATCGATCGCCAGTGGGCCTTCGACGTCAACTACTCGTGGTTCGATTTCGAGATCAAGGAGCAGATCCTCGGCCCGGCGATCAGCCCCAACGCGCCGGAGAACAAATTCGCCGCCAGCCTGACCTACAGCGGCAAGCGCTTCTTGGCCGCCCTGCGCTACCGCTGGGTCGACGATTTCGACTGGGCGTCCGGCGTCTTCGCCGGCCCGGTGCCGTCCTACGATACGGTCAACCTGAGCGGCAACTACCGCCTGTCCGAGGACTGGGAAGTCGGCGTCAACGTCAACAACCTGTTCGACAACGTGCACTACGAAGCCTTCGGTGGCGACCTGCTCGAACGCCGCGCCTTGGGCTACGTGGCGTACTCCTGGTGAGACTCGCGGGGCTAAAGCCCCGCTCTATATAAAGGCGCCCCTGCGGGATTTGACGGCTGAAGCCGTTCTGGCTTCAGCCAGTAAGCCTGGCTTGCCAGGCGCCTTGCATAGCCCGGGCATTCATGCCCGGAGGCGTGGCGATTCGGCCCACCGGCGTGCCCTTCAGTACTCCTGCCAGCTCTTGATCTCCAGATCTTCCAGGGACTTGCGGCATAGAGCCTGGGCCAGGGCCTGGGCGAGCTGCAGGTTGGTGATCAGGGGGATGCCGCGGTCCACCGCGGCGCGGCGGATCATGTAGTCATTGCGCAGCTCTTCCTCGCTGGCGTCTTTGGGGATGTTGACCACCAGGTCGATCTCACCGCTGTTGATCAGGTCGATGGCGTTGGGTGATTCTTCCTCCAGCGGCCAGTGGACCGGGGTGACGGGGACACCGTGCTTTGCCATGAAGGTGGCCGTACCGTGGGTGCCGTAGTAGGTCACGCCGGTGGCTTCGAGCTCGCGGCTGTTCTTGAGGAAGGCCGCCTTGGACTCGACGGTGCCGGTCGACAGCAGCATCTTGCGGATCGGCAGGCGTAGGCCGACCGAGATCATCGATTTGAGGAAGGCGTCCTCGAAGTCCTGCCCGATGCAGGCGACTTCGCCGGTGGAAGCCATCTCGACGCCGAGGATCGGGTCGGCGCCAACCAGTCGGGTGAAGGAGAACTGCGGTGCCTTGACGCCAACGTAGTCGAGCTCGAGCACTGAGCCGTCGACTGGCCGGGTCGGCCGATTCATGATCACTCGGGTGGCCAGGTCGATGAAGTTGACGCGGAAGATCTTCGACACGAAGGGGAACGAACGCGACGCCCGCAGGTTGCACTCGATCACCATCACGTCGTTGTCGCGCGCCATGAACTGGATGTTGAACGGACCGTTGATCGACAGCGCACCGGCGATGCGGGTGCCGATGCGGCGGGCGCGGCGGATGGTCTCGATGTAGGTGCGTTGGGGCGGCAGCACCAGGGTGGCGTCACCCGAGTGGACACCGGCGTTCTCGATGTGCTCGGAGATGGCGTAGACCTGGATCTCGCCATCGCGCGCCACGGCGTCGAGCTCGATCTCTTTGGCGCCGGTGATGAACTTCGAGATCACCGTCGGGTGCTCCGGCGAGACGTCGGCGGCGCGCTCCAAGACCTCGTGCAGATCGGCCTCGTCCTCGGCCACGGCCATGGCGGCGCCGGAGAGCACATAAGAGGGGCGCACCAGGACGGGATAGCCGACCTTTTCGGCGAACGCCTCACCGGCGGCGAAGGAGGTGACCTCGGCCCAGGGCGGCTGATGGATGCCGAGCTCGTCGCAAAGAGACGAGAACTTGTGCCGGTCCTCGGCCCGGTCGATGTCTTCCGGCCGCGTGCCGAGCACCCGTAGGCCAGCCTGCTGGCAGCGCAGGGCCAGGTTGTTGGCCGCCTGGCCGCCGACTGAAACCACCAGGCCGTAGGGGGACTCCTTCTGCTGGATCTCGAGCACCGTCTCGAAGGAGATCTCGTCGAAGTACAGCCGGTCGCACTCGTCGTAGTCGGTCGACACGGTCTCCGGATTGCAATTGAGGATCAGGGTGGGGTAGCCGAGCTCGCGCAAGGTGCGAACGGTGTTGACGCAGCACCAGTCGAACTCCACCGAGCTGCCGATGCGGTAGGCCCCGGAGCCCACCACCAGCACCGCCTCGCCGGTACCGGGCTCGATATCGTCTTCCGAGCCATGGTAGGTCAGGTAGAGGTAGTTGGTGCGTGCCGGGTACTCCGCCGCCAGGGTGTCGATCTTCTTCACCCACGGACGGATCCCCGCCGCCTGGCGCAGCTTGCGCACGGTGCTTTCGGACAGGCCGACAAACTGGCCGATCTGGCGGTCAGAGAAGCCGCTTTGCTTGGCGTCGAGCAGCAGCTCGTCCGACAGCTCCTCACCCTTTACCGCGCCGAGGCTGTCGGCGAGGTCGACCAGGCGGCGGATGCGACTCAAGAACCAATAGTCGATCCGGGTCAGACGGTGGATCTCTTCCAGCGACATGCCGCCCTGCATCGCCCGGGCGAGGGCGAAGGCCCGGCGGTCGGTCGGCTCGGCGAGCTCGGTCTCGAGATCATCGAAATGGCCCTCGGCGATCGCGCCCTGGGCGCCGATGTCGAGCATGCGCAGGGCTTTCTGGAAGGCCTCCTCGAAGCTGCGCCCGACCGCCATCACTTCGCCCACCGACTTCATGCCCGAGCCGATACGGGTCGAGACCTGGCGGAATTTCTTCAAGTCCCAGCGCGGCACCTTGACCACGATGTAGTCCAGCGCCGGCTCGAAGCACGCCCGGGTGACCTCGGTGACCTTGTTCGGCACCTCGGCCAGGGAGTAGCCCAGGGCGAGCTTGGCGGCGACGAAGGCCAGGGGGTAGCCGGTGGCCTTCGACGCCAGGGCGGAGGAGCGTGACAGGCGCGCGTTGACCTCGATGATGCGATAGTCGTCAGAGTTGGGGTCGAGCCCGTATTGGATGTTGCACTCACCGACGATGCCGAGGTGCCGGATGACGCGCACGGCGATGGTGCGCAGTTTGTGGTACTCGTGGTCGGTGAGGGTCTGGCTCGGCGCCACCACGATGGACTCTCCGGTGTGGATGCCCATCGGGTCGAAGTTTTCCATGTTGCAGATCGTGGCGCAGTTGTCGAACCGGTCGCGCACGACCTCGTATTCGATCTCTTTCCAACCGGTGAGACACTCTTCGATCAGGATCTGCTGGGCGTGGGCGAAAGCCGCCGTCGCCCGCTCCTCGAGCGCCTCGGCGTCGTCGCAGATGCCCGAGCCGAGGCCACCCAGGGCGTAGGCGATGCGCACCATCACCGGGTAGCCGATCTCTTCGCCGGCGGCCATGGCTTGCTCGACGTCGGTAACGGCGCGGCTCTTCGGTACTTTGGCGTCGATCTCGGCCAGCTGACGGTTGAACAGCTCGCGATCCTCGGTGTCACGGATCGTGCGCACCGGGGTGCCGAGCACCGCCACGCCGTACTTCTCGAACACCCCGGCCTCGTCGAGGGCGACACCGCAGTTGAGCGCCGTCTGGCCGCCGAAGCCCAGCAAGATGCCGTCCGGCCGCTCCTTGGCGATGACCTTCTCGACGAAATCCGGCGAAACGGGCAGGAAGTAGACCCGATCCGCCAGGTGCTCGGAGGTCTGGATGGTGGCGATATTGGGGTTCACCAGGAGGGTCTCGATGCCCTCTTCCTTGAGCGCCTTGATCGCCTGGCTGCCGGAGTAGTCGAACTCGCCGGCCTCGCCGATCTTGAGGGCCGAGCTGCCGAGAATCAAAACTTTCTCGGGCTTCGAATCGATCAAGGAGTTCATCGCAGCATCTCCACGAAGCGTTCGAACAGACCGTCGGTGTCGCTGGGGCCCGGGGTGGCCTCAGGGTGGAACTGGACACTGCGCGCCGGGCGCCAATCGTGCCGGATGCCTTCGTTGGTGCCGTCGTTGGCGTTGGTGAACCACTCGCGCCAGCCGTCCGGTAAGGTCGCACCGTTGACCGCATAGCCGTGGTTTTGGGACGTCACGTAGCAGCGCCGCGTGCCGACTTCCAGGCAGGGCTGATTCTGTGAGCGATGGCCGAAGCGCAGCTTGTAGGTGTCGGCCCCGGCCGCCAGGGCGAGGATTTGGTTGCCCAAGCAGATGCCGAAGATCGGTACTTTCTCGTCCAGGGCGCGACGCACGTGCTCGATGGTGCGGTCGGCCATCTTCGGATCCCCCGGCCCGTTGGGCAGCAGGATGCCGTCGAAGTCCTCGCGGAAGAAGTCATAGTCCCACGGCACCCGCAGCACCCGCGCACCGGCCCGCACCAGGCTGCGGATGATGTTCGCCTTGGCGCCGGTGTCGGGCATGACGATGCGGGGTCCGTCGTCGCCGTAGGTGAGCACCTCGGGGGTGCTGGCTTCGGCGACCAGGTTGGAGAGATTGGGATCGCGTAGCTCGATGTCTTCGCCATCGGCCACCAGCTTGGCGAGCATCGCACCTTCGTCGCGGATCCGCTTGGCCAGGGCACGGGTATCGATGCCCTCGATGCCCGGAATGCCCTCGGATTCCATCCACTGGTGGAGACTGCGCTCCGCTGACCAATGGGTCGTATCGTTCGACAGGCTGACGACCACCAGGCCAGCCACCCAGATGCGCTCCGATTCGAGCCCGGCCGGTAGGCCGAGGGCATCGCGCCCCGGGCCGGGGACGCCGTAATTGCCGGCGTAGGGGTAGGTGGCGACCAGGATCTGACCGGAATAGGACGGGTCGGTCAGGGTTTCAGGGTAACCCACCATACCGGTGTTGAAAACGGCCTCGCCGGCCGCTGGTACCGGGGCGCCAAAGAGCGTGCCCGGATACTCTGATCCGTCCTCGAGGATCAACATTCCGCGACGTGACATCAGGCTTCCTTGTGTTGGGGATCCGATTCGGGCGGCATCCGGGGACGGTGCCCGCCATCGGGGCGCTATCCTTACACAGAATCGGAAAGGACTTCGAGACCTTCTTGCCTG
>JBCCGX010000105.1:0-14212 GCA_039029035.1 Acidobacteriota bacterium
GCTGCCAGGCGGTGGCGTCCGGCGTGCCGACGATGAAGTCGCCGGTGGTGCAGGAGCCGGTGTTGCCGGTCCAGCCACCAGCGCCAGACTCGAAGTCGACGTCGTGCAAGCAGCCACTGCCGCCCTCGCAGATATCGGCCGTCTCGTTACAGGTCTGCGAGCCGGAGCACGGGTTGGTACCGGCCTGGCAGTCGTTCACCACGTCGCATGTTTCGGCGCCATCGCAGAATAGACCGTTGTCGCAGACGCTGTCGTCCGGGTTGTTGTCGCACGAGTCGGTGCCCTCGTTACACGAGTCCACCGTGCAGCTGACCCCGTCGTTGCAGTTCGGCGCCGTGCCGGCCTGGCAGTCATTGATCGCGGCGCAGGTCTCTGCGCCGTCGCAGAACAGGCCGTTGTCGCACAGACTGTCGTTGGGCGCCGCGTCGCAGGAGTCGGTCGCCTCGTTGCAGGAGTCCACCGTGCAGCTGACCCCGTCGTCACAGACCGGCGGAGTGCCAGCTTCGCAGACGCCGGTGCCGGTGTTGCAGGTCTCAGCACCGTTGCAGAAGGCGCCGTCGTCGCAGTCGGCGTTGACGCTGCAGCCAGCGGCTGTTCCGACGGCGAAGACCAGGTCGTCGCGGTCGTTCCAGTTGCCCGCCGAGCACGGCGCGTTGGTGCTCTGGTAGCGGAACTGGGCGCGCACCGCCTGCAGGGCACCGGCCGGCAGGGTGTAGGTCGCCGACAGGGTCTGCTGGCCGACCACCGTCGGGGTGATCGAGGTGATCAGAGTCCAGCTCGGGTTGTTGGCGTCGGCGGTGAAGAAGAGGTCCAAGGTGTCCTCTGCCGGCGTCGTCCAGGCCCAGACCTCGGCGTCGATACGCACCGTGGCGCCCTCCACCATGTTGCTGCCGTCGAGGGTGGTGACGAAGAGGCTGTCGTTGGACTCGTCCGATTGGAAGGTCCCCGACGTACCGTCGGCGCAGCCGTCCAGCGTGTTGGGCTGGTTGGGCTCGGGGCCGTTGCCGTCACGCCCGACGAGCAGCGTCGTCGAGTCGCAGGAGCTGCCCGGCGTCAGGCAGGCCGGAGCACCGAGACCGGCGTTGAACACCGCCGT
Organism: Acidobacteriota bacterium; assembly: GCA_039029035.1. GTDB lineage: Bacteria > Acidobacteriota > Thermoanaerobaculia > Multivoradales > J023 > JAAELT01. The sequence continues at coordinate 1,097 of JBCCGX010000105.1, forward strand.
TTGCGGGCCACCGCCACCGGCCGGGATCACCGTCACGGTGACCGAGTCGTTGGCGCTGCCACAGGAAGTGGTGGCGGTCACGGTGTAGGTGGTGGAGGTCGTCGGCGAGACGCTGATCTGCGCCGTCGTCGCGCCACCTGGCGACCACGAGTAGGTGTGGCCGCCCAGAGCCGGCGTGCCGAGGGTCGTCGAGTCGCCCTCGTTGATCGTCCGGTCGGCGCCGGCATCGGCCACTGCCTGCGGCGTGCAGCCACCGGTCACCGGGATGCCCGCGGCGTAGACGTCCACCGAGTCGGCGCCGCCGCCGCCCTCGTTGCGGTTGTCGGTGAAGATGGCGATCATGTCATTGAGCACGATGTCGAGGCCGTTGTAGTCACCGAACTCGAAGCTGTCGCCGATGTTGGGTGACTGCTGGGCGGTGATCCGGGTCGGGGTCGACCAGGTCTGGGCGCCGTCGCTCGAGAAGGAGTAGAAGAGGTCGACGCTGGAGCGGCTGGGATCGCGCCGGGTGTCGTAGAACACCACGTGCACCTGCCCGTCGGGGCCCACCGCCAGCCATTGGTGCCAGCGGTCGACGCTGTTCGAATCGGCGGTTTCGTGCGGCGTGGTCACCGTCCAGGTGTTGCCGCCGTCGCGCGAGTAGCCGACTTGGATGCGGGCGTGGTTGTTCGACGCGTTGTTGCCGGTAGGGCCGGTGGAGTCCGTCCAGGCGGCGTAGATGCTGCCGCCGAAGGGGCCGGTCGACAGGTCGGCGTCGGCCGAGACGTAAACGAAGACGTCGCGGGTATCCATCGACGGCACCGGGAAGGTGAAGCTGGCCTCGGTGGAGTCGACCTCGATCACCGAGCCGAAGCTGGCGCCGCCATCGGTCGACTTGCGCAGCAGGATGCGCTGGCTGTTGAACGCCGGCCAGAAGTAGTAGACCGCGCCGCTCTGATCGGTGACGATGTCGGAGCCGATACCCAACTGGTCGGAAGCCGAGGAGAACGCCTGGGTGGCCCAGGTCTCGCCGCTGTCCGACGAGCGCGAGAACTGCATCACGTTGTTGGCGTGCCAGGTGGCGTAGATGTTGTCGACGAACGGCGAGGTGGTGAACTTGTCGACATGGATGAACTCTTTGTCGTTACCGCCGCCGGTGTTCAGGGTGCGTCGTGGCGGGGAGCCCGGCAGGTCGTTCCAGGTCTGGCCGCCGTCGGAGGAGCGGTAAACCCAGATCTGGCAGCCGCCGCCGCCGCAGTTACCGAGGGTCGCGGCGTAGGCCAATGTGCCGTCGGACGACCAGTCGACGGTGGGATCGCAGCAGGTGCCGCCGTTGGGCAGGGCCGCGGCGGTGCTCCAGTTCTCACCCCCGTCGGTGGAGAAGTGCATGATTTGCCCCGAGCCGGGGCCGTTGGAGCCGGCGATCACCAGGTCGGTGTTCACCGGGTTGATCTTGATCGCCGATTCGGCAGCGCCGTTGGGGCTGGTGATGCGCACCTCACCGGTGAGGAACTTCTCCATCGCGAAGTGCTCCTCGGTGATGCCCTGCTTCATCAGCACACTGTAGCGCCCGTCCTCGTACTCGGCGCCGGGGTAGAGCTTGCCGTTCACCAGGTAGCCGCCGTACTCGAGCCTGAAAATCTGCAGCGCACTGCGCGGGTACTGCGCCGGACCAGTGCGCTGCATCCCCGGATTGGCCCGCCGCATCTCGACCCGGAAGAAGGCCGGGATCTGCGCCCGCAGCTCGTTCTCGTTCGGCGCCAGGAGAGAGAGATCTTTCTGGGTCAGTTGATAGTTGCGGTCGTCCCACGGGCCGATCTCCACCAGTTTGGCGTAGTCGACTCGAGCATCGAGACCCTTGTGCTGCAAAACTTGTTGGGCCTGACCCGCGGTCGCGAAAGCGAGCAGGCACAAGCCGAGGACGAGTCTCCTCTGAAGACTTCTGGACATGCGATCCCCTTGATGTTGTTTGCCGCGATCAATCGTTGGCAGGCGACTGATCGGATGCGGCAGGCCGGAGCCCTCCAATGAAGCAGACGCGGCTCTCCGGCTGGGTTGATTGGATACCTGACTGGCTATATCAAGGGGCGTGCCAGTTTTCTGCAGCTAGTGAGAAGAGATTCTCACCTGAAAGCGCAGTAAGGCCAGAGGTTCTTCTTCAAGAAAGAACCTCTGGCGAGCTTCCATTTACAAATTTGAGAAAAGGCCTTATCAGTCCTGAGAATGCTGCCGCCGCTTCCGTGGCCGTAACGGATCCTCGGCGGTTTCGGACTCGCTGCCGAGTCGGATCAGAAGCCGGGCATTTCCTGCCGCTTGTAGCCCGAGGGCGGCTCGAAGGCATCCGGGTCGATGGTCTGGCGCCGGGCCGAGCGCAGGGCGCCTTCGCCTTCCAGGGAGCCGTCTTCGGCGAACTCTTTGGTGACGACCGGAAAGCCATCCAGATCCTTGATGTGCTCGAAGAAGTTGTCTCCCGAGCCGAAGGGTAGGGGTCCGCCACCGGCGGCGCCGGCCAGACTGGAGAACGAATCCATCATCTCGCGGAAGAAATCGGCCATGTCCTCGAACGTCTGCGCCACCTCGCTGCTGCCTTCGACGTTCTTCCAATCGGTCACCCAGAGCTCACGGAGCTTCTTGCCGTTCTGGTGCACTTCGTACTTGATGCACGGATAGCCGTTGTGGGTGGCGCGCTCGCTGGTCTTCTTCAGCTCGCTGGCCGGCCGCCGCGGCGCCTGGCTCTGCGGTTGTTGCGGCATGCGCTCCTTCATCATCTTTTCGACGATGGCCCGTTGATCCGCCGGCACGTTCTTGAGCGCTTCCTGCATCTGGCTCAAGGCCGAATTCACCTGCCCGGCGATGGCTTGCATCTGCTCGCGATCCATCACCATGTAGCTCTTCTGGTCGTGATCGACCACCACGACCTCGCGCCGGTCGCCGCGGAAGATCATGTCGCCCTTGGTGTTCTGGCTACCGCCGCCGATCCCCATCTTCAGGTGGCGCCCTTCGGCTGCCATCTCGATCGATTCGACCTTGGGCGGTGATTGCTCGTGGTCGGTGGTCTCGATCTCGTAGACCACGCCGGCAAATGCGGGGGCCTGGATGAGCAGGGCGAGAAGCGAGAGTGTCCAATGTTTCTTCATGCGAGATATCTCCGTTCCTGAGTTGGATGAGGTATTGGTTTGAATTCCAGGTTGTGCCAAGGGCATCATGCCTTCGAAGAGCATGTGGGTTTTGCCTGATCTGTTACAGCCCTGACGTCCCGGGTCTCTGACGTTCCTAGTCTCTGACATAGAAGGCGTCGAACGCGACGTTCCAGGTGTCACCGCCATCGATGCTCTGTTCGATGACCTGGCGCACCCGGTTTTGCTCGATCGGGTAAAGGGTGGTGCGGTCGAGGATCAGACCGCCGGCTTGGTTGCGGATCTCGCCCTGGAAGCGCAGCGCGCCGCCGGGCAGGACACCGATCAGATGCTTCTCCTTGAACGCCTCGCTATCGGTGACCCAGACCTGTTTCCAGAGCTGCTCGATGTCGTTGTAGTAGAACAGGCTCTTGCCTTCATTGCCGGAGGCATTGGTCCAGTTCTCGATGATGGCGCAGCCGTTCAAGATCTTGTTGATCGAGTTCTTGCCGACGTACCGTTCCTGCTCACCCTCGCCGACGACCACTCTCCAGGCGCCGACCCAGAAATCGAGCAGGCGATGGGCTTCGGAGCTGCAGGGGCGGATCGGATCGACGAGCTGCCGGAAGGCGGGCTGCTCCTCGAGCCGTTTGAACTCGTCGATGTTCTTGATCGCCTGGTAGAGGTTGCTGGCGCCGGTGGCGACCGCCTTGCCGAGCCATTCGATAGCGGCCTCGTCCTGACCCGTCGCGGCGTTGCCACGGGCCAGCTGCAGCATGGTCAGGGGCGGCTGAAAGCCGAGCTCGAGAGCCTTGGCGTAGGCTTCGAGGGAGGCGCCCGCCTGCCGCGTGGCGTAGAGCGAGCGGCCAAGGCCGAACCAGGCGGCGCCGTTGGCGTCATCGGCCTCGGTGACCGAGCGGTAGGCGCGGGCGGCACCGGCCCAATCCCCCTCTTGTGACAGGGCGACTGCTTGTTGCAATGTGGCGGTGGGATTTGAGCCGGCAGGGTCCTGGCTGGCCGAGTCTTGGCCGTGGATCGGGCCAGAACCTGCCGTGGTGATCGTGGTCGAGACGAGGATGACGGCAAGCAAACGGAGGGGGCTGAGGCGTCGCAAGGTCGAGCTCCTGCAGAGTGGTTTCGGACGTAGGCTGGGGTAGGGCACCGAGCGCTTCGAACAGGCTTCCAGGCTTTCGCCGGAAGGGTGCGGCGGTGGCCGCTAGATGGATTATAAACGCCTCGGCCGGCCGCTCGTTGACCGGCGGCTTTGCAATACAATGCCGGAACCCGCCTATCGCCAACCTCGAAGGGAGATGCCATGGAGAAGTTTCGCCTCGTCCGCCGGTTCGGTCATTGCGTCGTTTGGCTCGTTGTCTTAGGGCTTTTCGGAGCCGCGCCGGGGCTGGCACAGCCGACACCCATCACCGGGCTCGGTAGCGATGCGGTGGTCTTCCGGGACGCCGACGGCGTGCCGCATATCTGTACCGGCAGCGACCTGGACACGATCTTCATGCTGGGCTACGTCCACGCCCAGGATCGCTTCTTCCAGATGGATACCCTGCGCCGCACCTTCAGCGGCACGTTGGCCGAGATGGTGGGGCAGGGGGCTCTCGCTTCGGACGTGCAGTTCCGCACCTTCGGCCTGCGGCGGGCCGCTGAGGAGAGCCTGGCAGCCTACCAGGCGGGGCTCGACGACACCCTGGCCTTCCTCGAGGCCTACACCCGCGGCATCAACCGCTACCTGGAGAACAATCCCCTGCCGCCGGAGTATGCTGGCCTCGAGCTCACCCAGGCCGAGCCCTGGACGGTGATCGACACCCTGACCATCGGTAAGGGACTGGGCTTCGGCCTGTCCTTCGACCTGCTCGAGCTCGACCTCACCGTTCTCGCTGGCGCTTATGGCGCAGCCGGCCAGGCGGGCGGATTCGATGGCACCGCGCTGCTGTTCGAGGACACCACCCGCCACGCACCCTTCGATCCGACGGTGTCGATCCCCCAGGGCGGTGACGCGGCGGTGACCCCAGGCGAGGTCAAGGCGGCGCCGATCGGCACACCGGACCCGCGGGCCGTGGCCATGGCGCGCGACTATCTGGAGAAGGCGCGGCAGATCCCGGCCCTGGAGAAGGTGCTCGACCGCCGCGCCGCCGACGGTGGCAGCAACTGGTGGGTGGTCTCGGGTGACAACTCGGAGAACGGCTACCCGATGCTGGCCTCCGATCCGCACCTTGCGCTCAACACCCCGTCGACCTTCTACGAGGCCCACCTGCTGGCTTCGAGCCAGGCCCAGTGTGGCATCCAGGGATCCGCCGGTGCCACGAGCGCGACCCACTTCAGCGGTTCCGGGGGTGCCAAGGCGGCGGCCGGTGTCTCCGAGCTCAACGCCAACGGCGTCAGCTTCCCCGGCGCGCCGGGCCTGGTGCTGGGCTGCAACACTGACATGTGCTGGGGCGCGACGGTCAACGTCATGGACGTCACCGACGTCTACCAGGAAGTTCTGGTGTTCGATCAGACCGGCTTGCCGACCCACACGATCTTCGAAGGCCAGCCCGAGCCCCTGGTGTTGATCCCCCAGACGTTCCTGTTCAACCAGATCGGCGACATGGTGCCGGACAACCTGGCCGACGCCGGCATCGGACCGCTGGACGGCGGCCTTACCCTGGTGGTGCCGCGGCGCAACAACGGACCGATCATCAACATCGACGCCAGCCAGCAGCCGCCGACGGCGCTCAGCGTGCAGTACACCGGCTGGCGCGGCACGACCGAGTTCGAGGCCTTCCGCCGCTGGCTGCGCACCGACGACGTCGACGAGTTCGTCGCCGGCCTGCAGTACTTCGACGTCGGCTCGCAGAACTGGTCCTATGCCGACGTAAGCGGCAATATCGCCTACTTCACCAGCGCCGAGCTGCCGATCCGCGAGGACCTGCAAACCCTCGGTTTCCCCGACGGTGGCATCCCGCCGTTCCTGATCCGCGACGGCACCCACACCTTGCAGCACGAGTGGATGGCGGTGCAGAACCCGCAGCCGCAGCAGTCGCTGAACTACGAGATCCTGCCCTTTGCCGAAATGCCCCAGGTGCGTAACCCGGCGGCCGGCTTCATCATCAACGGCAACAATGATCCGATCGGCAACACTCTGGACAACAACGTGCTCAACGAGGTACGCCCCGGCGGCGGTGTTTTTTACCTCAGCCCGGGCTATGTCAGCTTGCGGGTTGGCCGCATCGGTCGCCTGATGGACGATCTGCTGGCCGGCGGCGGCAAGGTCAGTCTCGACGAGCTCAAGGCGATGCAGGGCAACAACCAGTTGCTCGACGCCGAGATCGTGTCGCCCTACCTGATCACCGCCTTCGCCAACGCTCAAGCCGCCGGCGCGCCGGCCGAGCTGGCAGCCCTGGCGGCCGATGCCGGGGTGGCCGAGGCGATCACCCGTCTGATGGCCTGGGACTTCAGCAGCCCGACCGGCTTGCAGGCAGGCTACGACCCGGGCGATGATCCCAACAACCTGCCGGAGCCGAGCGCCGACGAGATCGCCCACAGCGTCGCGGCGACGATCTGGTCGGCCTTCCGTGGCCAGGCGGTGCAGAACATCATTGATGGCACCTTGACGGCGATCGGCCTGGGTGACTTCTTGCCCGACAATCGGGCGGCCTACTCGGCCCTGGCGCACCATCTGCAGACCTTCGACACCGCCCAAGGCGTCGGCGCTTCGGGGATCAATTTCTTCGGCGGCTCGCCCGGCTTGACGCCGGCCGAGTCGCGCGACCTCGCCTTGCTGGCCAGCTTGCGCGGTGCCCTCGACCTGTTGGCTTCGGACGAGTTCGCGCCGGCCTTCGGCAACTCCAACAATCAAAACGACTACCGTTGGGGCTACTTGCACCGGATCGAGTTCGACCACATCCTCGGTGGCCCGTTCAGCATCCCGTCGGCCGGTGGCTTCCAGCCCCTGTCGGCCAATCTGCCCGGCGTGGCTCGGGCCGGTGGCTACGAGGCGGTCGATGCCTCGCGTCACAGCTCGCGCGCCGATGGCCTGAACGACTTCATGTTCGGTGCTGGCCCGGCCCGGCGCTTCGTCGGTGTACTCGACCCGGCCGGTATTCAGGCTGAGCAGATCATCCCCGGCGGCCAGAGCGGCGTCTTCTTCGATCCGGGCTATGCCAGCCAGCTCGGCCGCTGGCTGACCAACGACTACCATCCGCTGCGCCTGTCGCCGGCCGATGTCGGGGCGGCGGTGATCTCGCAGCAGGAGTTCGAGCCCACCTGTGCGCCCGGCCCGACCGTGCTGTGCTTCCAGAACAACCGCTTCCAGGCGACGATCGACTGGACGGCGCCTGCCAGCGTCGGCATGGGGCGCTCGGTCGCCTTCTCGTCCGACGCGTCGGGCAACTTCTACTTCTTCGATCCGGTGAACTGGGAGATTCTGGTCAAGGTGCTGAACGGCTGCAGCATCAACAACCACTACTGGGTCTTTGCTTCGGCGGCGACCGATGTTGGCTGGACCTTGACCATCGAGGACACCGAGACCGGTCAGATCTGGTCGGGGTCCAACCCCCTCGGCCAGCGCTCACCAGCGATCACCGATACCGAGGCCTTCGCCACCTGCCCCTGAGCTCGCTTCGGGCCCTCTCCCCCTTGGGGGAGAGGCCTGCAATCAATCGACCCATCTAGCGTGGATTGAGGGTTGTTGAGGAGAAAGTCATGCACGATTTGCCCCCGTCGACCATCACTGGTCTCGTTTGCTCGATCTGCGGTGAGCCCCATGACGACCGAGTCGTGCAGACGATCTGTACCGTCTGCGGTCGCGTCCTGGTGGCGCGCTACGATCTCGAGGTGGCGCGGCGGACCTTCAGTCGCGAGGCCTTGGGTCAGCGCGAGGCCAGCTTGTGGCGCTATTGGGAGGTCCTGCCCCTGCGCGACCCGTCGGCGCGGGTGTCGCTGGGGGAGGGGATGACGCCCCTCCTGCCGACCTGTCGCCTGGCCGCCGGGCTCGGCATGCAGACGCTCTACGTCAAAGACGAAGGGCAGAACCCGACCGGCTCGTTCAAGGCCCGCGGTCTCGCCGCCGCGGTGTCCAAGTTCGCCGAGCTCGGCGTCGGCAAGATCGCCTTGCCGACGGCGGGCAATGCCGGCGGCGCCGCCGCGGCCTATGGCGCCCGCGGCGGCATGGGGGTGCACGTGGCGATGCCGCTGGACGCACCCCAAGCGATGAAAGACGAAGTGCAGATCTACGGCGGCGAGCTCGAGCTGGTCGACGGCTTGATCTCCGATGCTGGCCATCGGGTGGCCGACCTGTGTAAGGACTCCGAGTGGCTCAACATCTCCACCCTGAAGGAGCCCTACCGCGCCGAAGGCAAGAAGACCATGGGCTACGAGCTCTGGGAGCAGCTCGACGGCGAGCTGCCGGACGCGATCTTCTATCCCACCGGCGGCGGCACCGGGCTGATTGGCATGTGGCAGGCGTTCGACGAGCTCGAAGCCATGGGGCTGATCGATTCGCGCCGGCCGCGTATGATCGTCGTCCAGGCCGAAGGCTGTGCACCGATCGTCCGCGCCTTCGACGCTGGCGCAGAGCGCGCCGAGGGGTGGGTGGATGCCTCCACCTCGGCTCCGGGGATCCGCGTGCCGACCCCCTTCGCCGACGACCTGATTCTGCAGGTCTTGCGCGCCAGCGACGGCGATGCGGTGGCGGTCTCCGAGGAAGAGCTGCTCGCCGGCATGCGGGAGATCGCCGCCGCCGAAGGCATCGGTGCCTGTCCCGAGGGCGGCGCTACCTTCGCCGGTCTGCGTCGGCTGCTCGACGAGGGGCGGTTGCAGCGCTCCGACCGGGTCGTCTTGTTCAACACCGGCAGCGGCCTCAAGCATCCCGAGCTCCACGACCATTGACTCGCGTCAGACGATTCCGACGACGCGCGCTCGGCCGATTGGAAGGGTGGCAAACCTGCGCTGCGGGAGCGTTTGCCAGGCAGTGATCGTGCTACTATCGGCGCCCGTGCGATGGACAATCGATAGGCTGCGACGCCAGGGTTTTCCCAAGTGAAAATTTTTCTCGCCTCACCGAGGGACGTCAGCAATTACAAAGAGGCGGCCAAGCGCGTCGCCGACCGGCTCAACCAGGAGAACGGTGCCAAGCTGGACTCCAAGCTCTTCCTCGAGGTCGTCGACTGGAGCAACCATCTCGCGCCCTTGATGAGCCTGCCGGAATCGGCGGTATTGGAAGAGGTGGAGATCGCCCCGCACGACGTCTTCCTCGGCATCGCATGGCTCGGTTTCGACAGCCTGGACGCCGAGGGCAGCTCGCGTAACGGCGACGACTTCGGCCCCAGCACCGAGCGCAACTTCGAGCTGGCTTACAAGTATTGGCAGGCGAAGCAGGCTGGCGTCTGCTTGCTCTACCGCTGCATGCGCCTGCCGGAGAAGCTGACCGATATCAACGGCAAAGCCTTCGACCGGGTGTCGCAGTTCTTTTCCCGCTTCAGTCTCGGCGGCCAGAACCCGGTGCCCTATTCCGAGTTCAGCTCGGCCACCGATCTCGAAGAGCAGCTGGCCAGCCGGCTGGGCGAGATCCTCGGCAAGCTGCGCGGCAGCAAGAAGGCCGCAGCACCGCCCCAGGCGGCCGCCAAGGTGCAGCGCCAGCCGGCTGCGGATGCACCCGAGTTCGAGAAGCGCATGCAGCCCGGCAAGGCCTACGAGGTCTCGTTCCTGTCGATCGAGATCATCAACGATCCGGCGATTGCGGCGGCGGCGAAACAGCGGCCGGAAGACGTCGAGACGCTCAATCGCTCGTTCAAAGAGCTAGTCGCCGGCACCGGATCGAGCTACGGCGGCGAGATCTTCGATTGGTCGGGCAGCGGTGGTCTGCTCATCTTCTGGTCCAATCGGAGCTACGACCACGCCATCATGACCGGCTTGAAGGTGCTGCACAGCCTGCCGGTGTTCAATCTCGATCCGAAGCAGAACCCGATCGCCTCGACGGTCAAGATCCGCGCTGCGGCGCACGATGCGGTGATCATCTTCCAGCTGCCGTCGAGCGATATCTCGTCCGACGACCTCGACTTCGTCGGCGAGCTGCAGCGCAAGAACACCGATCCCGGTGAGCTGTCGATCACCCGCCGGCTGCTCGAGCGAGTCGACGACCGGCTCAAGCCGCACTTCAAGTACAAGGAGCGCTTCGAGGGCGAGCCGGTTTACGTGTGTCGCCTCCCGTCCGCCGAGGGCGAGCCGCAACAAGCGGACCTCGACGAGTTCACCCGTAAGCTGGCGGTGCAGACCGCGAAAGTGCGCGAAGCGCTGAGTCGCCCGAACTCGGAGCTCGACGTGTCCGATCTCGAGGGCATGAGCACCGCGATCGACGCCACCTACTCGATTCTCAACAAATACTGCTCGTCCTTCAGCAACCTCGACCGCGAGTGGCCAAGCGAGTTCTTCCAAGAGCTCGCCACCAGTACCCAGCGGATGACCCAGGAGGAGGCCGAGCTCTGGCAGACGCTGCGCAAGAGCTATGTCTCCGGCACCTTCTCGGCCGGCAAGGCGCGCAAGCTCGAGGCGATCGTGCAGACCGCCTCACGGCGCCGGTCGCGACCGGTGGTGATCCTCGACAAGCTCGAGCAGCGCTGCCGTGCCCTGGCGGGGGACAATGGCAGCGAGGTGGCGGTCGAGCCGTCGGCCGTCGACAAAGATCTGATCAAGAAGATCGAGGCTCTGATCCGCGCCGACGCGCTGGACAGCGAGATCGCCCTGACCGAGCTGTTGCTCAATCGCAAGACCAGCTTCCTCGAGTACATCACCGCCCACAGCTCCGACGAGCGCCATGGGCCCCTGCTCGGCAAGTTGTGGGAGACCGCCGACCTGGCGCTGCTCGACGATCTCTATTCGATCCGCGGCCGGCAGCGGGCGAACGAGGCCAAAATCTATGATGCGCTGACCGGTGAGACGGTCAAGGACCCGCGCTTTCGCATCATCGTCAAAGCGTTGCAGCAGACCAGCCCGCTGACCGACGAGAGCCTCGCGGCGGATTTTCAGCATCTCGGCGTGCGCGCCAGCGCGGCCGATCTGCAGATCGTTTGGCGCTGCCTGGTGCTCGGCCACCGCGACGTGGCGGTGCGCCATGCGGCGGCGATGAAGATGGCTCCGAGCTCGATGTGGCAGGCGGTGTCGCTGCCCAACGTGCCGGTGGCGAGCCTCTATGCCATCGGCGAGCGGGTGAAGAAGAGCGGCAACGAAGACGCCGAGAAGATCTTCTTCGACTGTATCCGGGCCCAGCTCGATCAAGCGGTCGAGACCTTCCGCACCCGCGAGGAAGTGTCGATCCTGACCAAGCTGATCATGGTCCTGCTCGATTTCCCCTTCCTGGTCGAGACCGGTTACTTCGAGCGCTTCGACGACATCCTGCGCAAATTCCTCGAGCGTTCACAGAAAGCCGGCGTCAAGGTCGACTACTTCGAGAGCCTGCGTAAGACCCTCGAAGAGACCCGCAAGACCGCCGACAAAACACCCAGCAAGCCGCCGGCCGGGATCAAGAAGCTGCCGCTGACCATCCAGCGTCGCCTCGCCGGAGAAGCGCGCTACGTCTACTGGTTCGTCTCCCATCCCGATCAACGGATCGCGTGCGAGACCCTGCGCCACGTCGGCCTGATGAACGTCGAGCGGGTGCTGCGCCTGCGCGAGGTCAATTCGTCGGTGCTCAATGCCTTGCTCAAGAAGCCCGAGCTCTTCACCCGCAGCGCCCCGCTGGTCGCTGCGTTGAATCACCCCAAGTGCACCCAGAATTTCGCCAGTCGCTACCTGGCGACCATGGCGCGATCGCGCCAGGGGTTGCAGGAATTACAGAAGATCGCCAACAATCCGTCCGCCAACCCAGTAGTCCGTTCGGCTGCGAAGCGCATGACGGCACGCAGACCGCAGCGCTGATTCGGCGGCTTCATTCTGTGAAAGCTCTCAGATGATCTACGACAACATCCTTCAGGTCGTCGGCAACACGCCGGTGGTGCGGCTCAATCGCATCGGTGCCGATCTGCCGACGACGATCTATGGCAAGTGTGAGTTCCTGAATCCCGGCGGCTCGGTCAAGGATCGCATCGGTGTCCGCATGGTCGAAGGGCTGGAAAAGTCGGGCTGCCTCGGCCCCGATACGACGATGATCGAGCCTACCAGTGGCAACACCGGCGTCGGCCTGTCCATGGCCGCCGCGGTCCGGGGCTACCGGCAGATCATTACCATGCCGGAGAAGATGAGTCAGGAGAAGCAGGTGGTGATGGAAGCCCTGGGGGCGGAGATCATTCGCACCCCCACCGAGGCGGCGCACGACGACCCGGAGAGCCTGCTCGGGGTCGCCAAGCGCCTGCACGAAGAGATCGAGAACTCGGTGATCCCGGATCAGTACAACAATCCGGATAACCCGGGGGCGCACTACAACACCACCGGACCGGAGATCTGGGACGATTTCGGTGACTCCCTCGACATGGTGGTGATCTCCTCCGGCACCGGCGGCACGATCACCGGTATCGCCCGCTTCCTGAAGGAGAAGAACCCGGACATCCTGATCGTCGGGGTCGACCCCGAAGGCTCCATCCTCGGTGGCCGCGAGATCGTCGGCACCTATCAGGTGGAAGGTATCGGCTACGACTTCATTCCCGACGTGCTCGACCAGGATCTGGTCGACGACTGGATCTACAGCAACGACAAAGTGAGCTTCGAGTACGCTCGGCGGCTCATCCGCGAGGAAGGCCTGCTGGTCGGCGGCAGCTCCGGCGCGGCAGTCTGGGGCACCCTGCAGGCGATCGAGAAGCACCCACAGGTGAAGAAAGTCCTGGTCATCCTGCCGGACTCGATTCGCAACTACCTGACCAAGTTCGTCAACGACGAGTGGATGCGCGAGCACGGCTTCCTCGATGAAGAGTCGGCGGACTGACCGTCTCTGCGTCGCGCGATCGCTCTTACCGACGCTAGCCCTGGTCGCACTCACTGCAGCCCTTACTGCAGGGGGTTGCAGCGACGGCGACGCGACCCCGTCGACCGCAGCGTCTCCCGA
>JBCCGX010000106.1:0-14189 GCA_039029035.1 Acidobacteriota bacterium
ACGCCCTGGCCCGCTGGGTATCATCGCCTATGTCGAGGACTTCGAAGGAGATAACCGATGCACCCGCCGACTCGCCATCGCGTCCGCTACACTGTGTTGCGCTGCGCTGGATTTCGCTACGCTGCATTCCGCTACGCCGTGTTCAGCCTCGGCCTTCTCACCTCGGCGGTCGTCACGGCGGAGAAGGCTCCGCGCCTTCTCGACGAACGCGGCTTCCGCCTCGCCAAGCACGGTAGCGACCAGGTGATCATCACACCCGGTGAGGCCGGCATCTTGGTCGTCAGAGCTCGCGTCAAGAAGCCCCTACCGACCCTGCCGATCCGCCTGCTGCTCGAAGGGCCGGACGGACTGCAGATCGAAAAGCAGGATAGCTCTCCGCTGCGCCTGCGCTACCCCCTGGACGAAGCCCTGGCGAAGGCCAGCTGGCGCGCCTCGGTGGTCAACGTCAGCAACCTCGGTCCGGTGACTGGCCAGCTCACCGTGGAGCTCGAGCCTGGCGCCAGCGCGCCGGCCGCATCGTCAATCGCGCAGCCGAAAGGTCAATCCAAGCTCACCGAAGGTCGAGTGCGAGTCGTCGACGATCAGCAGATCCGCGCCGCCTGCCGCGACAAGAATACTGACGTCTTCGTCCGCCTCGACATGCATGATGGCCGCGGCGCCTTCTACATGGGCTTCAATCCGGTCTTCACTCTCACGGCCAGTTACTCGTCGGATAGGGTGATCGAGATGCGCGGCAGCGGCGAGCACCCTCTCTACCTCGATCTCGATCAACGGATTCTGTACTTCGCCAGTGGCGAAGAAGGGACCTTCTGTCGGGCGCGGATCTTCCTCGGCGAAGAGCTCTGACCGGCTAACTACGCAGGAGGGGGCAAGCCACCGATTGGCTTAACCGCCTGTGTCGACAAGGAAGTCAAGCCAGTGATTGGCTCGACTTCTTTGCTCGATAGTTAGGTTGAGCCAGTGACTGGCTTGACTGCCAGAACGGAACAACAGGCCAAGCCAATCTCTAGCTTGACCTTCTCATCTTGGAAGTCGGTTCAGCGAGCGATTGGCTTAAGCGCTTCACCCAACAAGGAGGTCAAACCAATCACTCGGTTTACAGCTTCACCCGAGATGCTGGTTGGGCCAATGACCGGCTTGACTGCCTGATGCCAGCAGGAGGTCAAGCCAATGGCTGACTGGCAGTCTCTGTTTGCAATCCGGTCAAGCCATCCTCTGGCGCACGAAGCCGTCCGTCATGCCAGCTGGATCTCGTTTCTTTTTACAAGACCTTGATAGCCCACGGTCGAGGTTCTGCCCGACAATACCCATGGCTGGCTTCCCTCGTCGGCTTACCCCACCCGGTACCGTCCTTGCGCCGCGAGTCGTTGCGGCGCCCACAGGCCTTCCGATCCGGATCCGGTACGATACCTCCATGCACGAGCTACATACCCAACGGCGAATCGAGTTCGCCGATACCGACATGGCCGGGATCGTTCACTTCGCGCGCTTCTTCATCTTCATGGAGACGGCGGAGCACGAGTTTCTCCGTGCCTTGGGCACGCCGGTCCACTTTCCGCACGAAGGCAATGAGGTCGGCTGGCCGCGAATCGCAGCGTCCTGTGAGTATCGCAGCCCGGCACGACTGGGTGACGTGCTCGACATCCACCTGCAGGTGAAGCGCAAGGGGCGACGGGCGATGACCTACGCCGTGACCTTCCGTTGCGGTGAGCGCCTGGTGGCCGAGGGTGAGATCTCGAGCATCTTCTGCGCTTTGCCATGGAAGCCAGCCGAGGACGAGCCCCAGGAGCGCCGGCCGCGTCCGGTACCGATCCCAGGCTTCCTGGCCGATAGTATCGAGACCGCACCACGCTTCACCGAGCCGACGGCCGACCGCGGCTAGACGCTTCGAACCCGATTCGCCGTATTCGAGGAGGATTGACCTTGGCGCCTGACGTCTCTCTACAAGTCGACGACGTCCGCAAGTCCTACGCCACCGCCCAAACCCAGGTGGAAGTCTTGCGCGGCATCACCTTCGAGCTAACCGGCGGCAGCTCGCTGGCAATCACCGGCCCCTCGGGCTCCGGCAAGAGCACCCTGCTGCAGATCATCGGCACCTTGGACGAGCCGACCGAAGGCCGGTTGCAGGTCAACGGCCGTGAACCGTTCGCCCTCTCGGAGCCCGAACTGGCGCGATTCCGCAACTCGGCCATCGGCTTCGTTTTCCAAGACCACCACTTGCTGCCCCAGTACTCGGTGCTCGAGAACGTCCTTATCCCAACTTTCGCCTACCCCTCGGACGACAACGCGGCGACCCGCGACCGAGCTCACGAGCTGATCGAGCGAGTCGGCCTCGGCCACCGCATCGAGCACCGTCCGGCCGAGCTCTCCGGCGGCGAGCGCCAACGAGTGGCGGTGGCTCGGGCCTTGATCAACCAGCCCACCTTGCTGCTCTGCGACGAACCCACCGGCAGCCTGGATCAGGCCAACGCCGCATCGATCGGCGATCTCCTCACCGAGCTCCACGGCGACGGCTCGATCCTCGTCGTGGTCACCCACAGCCTGGAGTTGGCCGAACGCTTCGAGCGCCGCTTCGAGCTCAGGGAGGGCCTGTGCTCCGAACACTGATCCACTACTGGCGGATGAACCTCGCCGTGGTGGCCGGCGCCGCCGTCGCTACCGCGGTGCTCACCGGGGCCCTCCTGGTCGGTGATTCGGTGCGCGGCAGCCTGCGCTACCTGACCCTCGAGCGCCTTGGCGGCGTCGACCACGCCCTCGCCGGCCAGCGCTTCTTCCATGCCGATGTGGCCGAGCGTTTGGCCCAAGAGACCGAATTTCAGGCGAGCTTTGCAGCGGCCGCCCCGGCCATTCTGCTGCAGGGCAGTGCCCTGCATGCCGAACGCCGCACGCGGGCTTCGGCCGTCGGCCTGCAAGGGATCGACGAGCGTTTTCTCGAAGTCTTTGGTCACGCCGGGGGCACGGAGGACTTCTTCAGCGGCGGCAAGGGCATTTTTCCTCCGGCGGTAATCAACGAGTCTCTACGCGCCGCTCTGCAAGCCGAAGTCGGCGACGCCATCCTGGTGTCGTTGAAGCGCTGGAGCGAAGTCCCCCGCGGCTCGGTGCTGGGCCGCAAGGACACCGCCAGCGTGGTCGGCACAGTGCGGCTCGAAGTCGCGCGTGTCATTGCCGATCGCGGGATCGGACGCTTTGCCCTGGCAGCCCACCAATCGTCGCCCTACAACGTCTTCGTACCCCTGCCGGCGCTGCAGAAAGCGCTCGATCAGGAAGACACGGTCAACAGCCTCGTGGTCGGTGATGCCGACGACGAGGGTGGCGCAACGCTCGACGGCCTGCTGCAGAAAGTAATCGAGCCAAGCGACCTCGGCCTCCTGATCGAGGAGCGGTCGGGCGTTCTGTCGCTGGAGAGTCAGGAGTTCATCCTCAATCCGTCACTGATCCGGACGGTTGGCGCCTTGGCCGCCGACCATGCCGCACCGAGTCTGCCCATCCTGACCTACCTCGCCAATGGCATTGCCATCGACGACCGCCGAGTCCCCTACTCCACCGTGACCGCGACCGAGACCGGCAGCGACAGCTTCGGCGTTCTGCGTCTGCTCGACGGCTCCCCTGCTCCCGAGCTCGACGACGGCGAGATCCTGCTCAACGCCTGGACGGCGGAAGACTTGGCCGCCGAGGTCGGCGATACGGTGGAGCTGAGCTACTACGAGGTCGGGCCGCGCGAGGAGCTGACCGAGGCCCGTGCCGCCTTGCGCTTGCGTGGCATCCTAGCGATGGAGGGCCTTGCGGTCGACGCCACCTTGTCGCAGGAGTATCCGGGCATAGCTGGCAACGAGAACATGGCGGATTGGGATCCCCCATTTCCGATCGATCTGAACGATATCCGCGTCCAGGACGAGGACTATTGGGATACTTATCGCGGTACGCCGAAGGCCTTCATCGCCACCGGCACCGGCCAACGCCTGTGGCAGAACCGTTGGGGTGATCTGACCGCGATCCGTCTCGCACCTCCAGCCGGGCAAGACCTGGCTGCCTTTCGGACCGATGTCGAGAGACGCCTGGTCCAGGCCCTGTCGCTCGATGCCTTTGGCCTGACCTTCCAGCCGGTCAAGCAGCTTGGGCTCCAGGCGTCCGCTGGCTCCAGCGACTACGGCGGCTACTTCATCGGCTTCAGCTTTTTCCTCATCGTTGCGGCGGCCATGTTGGTGGTCCTGCTCTTCGGTCTCGGGGTCGAGCAGCGGGCGGCCGAGATCGGTCTGCTCCAGGCGGTCGGCTACGCCTCGGGCTCAGTGCGCCGACGCTTGCTGCTCGAAGGTGGCTTGCTGGCGGCCTGCGGCGCCCTCGTCGGCCTCGTCGGCGCGGTGGGTTACGCTGCGCTGATGATGGTCGCCTTCAGGACCTGGTGGCGGCCCGCTTTCGGTACCTCGGAGCTCTTCCTCCACGTCACGCCGACCAGCCTCGTCGTAGGCTATCTCCTCTCCGTCGCGGTCGTCCTCTTCGCCATCTGGCGGCGGGTGCGGCAGCTGCGCCAGGTGCCCACGCCAGCCTTGCTCAAACGGGTCAGCGAGCCGGTCGATACGCGGGCCGGTCGCCGAGCTCGCTGGACCTCGGTCATCGCCCTCGGTCTGGCTCTGGTCCTACTCTCCATTGCCGTGGTAACAGGCGAGACCCGCAACGCCCTGATCTTCGCCATCGCCGGACCCGCCCTGCTGGTCGGACTGTTGGCCGCCTTTGCCTTGACCCTGGGCGGTGCGTCCCGCCGTCTCGAACGCCCCGGAGGCTGGACCTTGCTGCGTATGGCGGCGGCCAACGGCGGCCGCAGCAAGCGCCGCAGCCTGCTGTCGGCCACCCTGGTGGCCGCGGCCAGCTTCCTGATCGTCACCGTCGCTGCTTTCCATCACGACTTCTCCCTCGAGGAGTTGGGCAAGGACTCGGGCAGCGGGGGCTACGCCCTGATCGGTGAGTCCGATGTGCCGCTGCTACGGGACTTGAGCTCGCGCGACGGCCGCTTCGAGCTCGGGCTGGACGAGGCCGCCGAAGCCGTGCTCGCTGAATCGACCATCACCCCTCTGCGATTGCTACCGGGCGACGACACCAGCTGCCTCAATCTCTACCAGCCACGCGAGCCGCGCCTGCTCGGCGTGCCGGCCGAGATGATCCGCCGCGGTGGCTTCGTCTTCCAGAACGCGATCCAAGAAGCCGACAATCCCTGGTCGCTGCTCGAGCAGGAGCTCGAGGACGGCGTGATCCCCGCCATCGGCGACGTCAACTCGACCCAATACATCCTCAAGCTCGGCCTCGGCAAAGACCTCATCCTGCAGAACGGGCGGGGCGAGGACGTTCGGATCCGCTTGGTGGCCAATCTGAAGACGAGCATCTTCCAAAGTGAGCTGTTGATCTCCCAGAACAATTTCGCCGAGCACTTCCCGGACCAGGAGGGTGCGTCGGTCTTCCTCATCGAGACGCCCAGCGCCAAAGTTGCCGAGACCACCCAGGTCTTGGAAAGCTCACTCGGTGCCTATGGCTTCGATGCGGTTACCACAATCGAGAAGCTGACCGCTTTCCACGCGGTGCAGAACACGTTTCTCTCGACCTTCCGCACCCTCGGCGGCTTGGGACTGCTGCTCGGTACCGTCGGGCTGGCCATCGTCTTGCTGCGCAACGTGATCGAGCGCCGCGGCGAGTTGGCGGCTTTGCGAGCCTTCGGCTACCGGCGCGCGACACTGACTTGGATGGTCCTGGTCGAAAACGGCCTGCTGCTCGTTGCCGGTCTGGTGATCGGCACCACCGCGGCCCTGGTCACAGCTGGTCCGCATTTGTTGAGCGCCGGAGCCACGGTCCCCTGGAGTCAAATCCTCGGCACCCTGGTGGTCATCCTCGTCTTCGGCTTGGCGGCCTGCACCGCGGCGTCTCTGGGCGCCCTGCGGATCCCCCTCCTCCCCGCCCTCAAAGCTGAACATTGAACAGTTCGTCAACGAATCCCCAAATCGACCGAGGGAGCTAGCCTCGGTTGTCCAGAAAGGAAACACAATGAAACTATGGCTCGTCTTTGTTTTCGGAGCGATCATCTCCTGGGGCTCCTATGTACCGCTGATGCACCATGGTCAGACCCTACTCAAAGGCGGCGCCCTGCGCGCCTTTCTCTGCGTCGGCCTGGCCTACTTCCTCACCGCCGTCCTCGTTCCTTTGGGCCTCCTCGGCGCCAAGGTCGAGCCTTGGGAGTTCAACAGCAGCGGTACCAAATACGCCTTCATCGCTGGTGTGGCCGGCGCCGCCGGGGCCTTGTGCATCATCATGGCCCTGAAGAGCGGCGGCACGCCGCTCTTCGTCGCGCCCCTGGTGTTCGCTGGCGCGCCGATCGTCAACGTGCTGGTCAGCATGGCGTGGCACAAGCCCAAATCGGCGCCCGAGATCTGGTTCTACCTCGGTCTGGTGCTCGCCGCGATCGGCGCCGGATTGGTCTTGCGCTTCAAGCCGGCCTGACGACCCAGGGCCAACTCAACGCGCCCTAGCTTGAACTCTGTTGCAGCCAGTGCACGTATCCCTACGCCCGGTCATTCAACGATCTGGCGGATCTTCTCGATCAACTCGCGCGGCTGAAAGGGCTTCTGTAAGAAGCCGGCGAGGTGCTCGCCGCTAAAGCGGCCGACCGAGTCCTGCTCATTGAAACCGCTGGAGAGGATGATCTTGGCATCGGCGCGGATGCGGCGAATCTCACGATAAGCCTCTTCACCACCCATGCGCGGCATCGTCAGATCGAGCAGGACGGCGTGGAGCTCGTCGTGGTGGCGGCGAAAGCTCTCGACCGCCTCGACGCCATCGACCGCCAGCAGCACGGTGTAACCGGCGTTCTCCAGGGTCAGCTTCGCAACCCGGCGGACCATCTCCTCATCATCGGCAACCAGCACGCAGCCCGAGCCACGGAAAGGCGGCGATTCGATCACCGGCGGCTCGGCCTTGGGCTGTACTACCGCGTCGGTGGCAGGAAAAAGCAGCTTGAACGACGTGCCTCGCCCCACCTCACTGTAGACCCGAATAGCGCCGCGGTGGCCACGGACGATGCCCAGCACTGCTGCCAGGCCGAGTCCGCGCCCGGTGAACTTGGTGGTAAAGAACGGGTCGAAGATTTTCGAGCGCGTTTCCGGCTCCATACCAGGGCCGGTATCCGACACTTCGAGAAACACGTAGCGGCCCGCCGGCAGATCGTCATCGAGAAAGGTCCCAGCCAAATAGGAGCGGTCGGCCTCGATCCTGCCGGTGGCAATCGTGATCGTGCCGACCTCGTCCCCAAGGGCCTCGGCGGCGTTGGTGATCAGATTCATCACGACCTGGCGAATCTGTGTCGGATCACCTTCCATCGCTGCCAGATCTTGGGCGAAATCTGTCTCCAGGGCCACGCTCTTGCTGATCGTCACATCCAACAGATGGATCATCTCGCGCACCAGCTCGGCGATGTCGATCTCTTCCACCATAAACCGACCCTTGCCCGAATAAGCCAGCATCTCGTTGGTCAGCTCCGACGCCCGGATCGCCGCTGTTTCGATCTGCTGGATCAGCGGCCTTAGGGAAGAATCCTCGGGCATCTCCATCAACGCCAAACCGGCGTGCCCCAGAATCCCCACCAGGAGATTGTTGAAGTCATGGGCCACACCGCCAGCGAGCAGACCCAGGCTCTCCATCTTCTGCGCCTTGCGCACTCGCGCCTGCAACTTGCGACGCTCCCGCTTCATTCGGTTGCGCTCGGTCACATCCGTGACCACGGCGAAGCTACCGACGAACTGCCCTTCGTCATCGAGCAAGGAGGTCGGTGAGACGACCGTCTCGACACGGCGTTCGTCCTTGGCCTGCCAGACCAGCTCGTAGGGCTCGGCTAGCCCCTGATGCCGCCGATCTTCCTGCTCTTCGAGCACGCGTCGGTTGGCTTCGTCGACAAAGTTGCCGAGGTACTGGCCGTGCACTTCCTCGCGCGAGTAACCCAGCATGTGGCTGAGCTTGGCGTTGATGATGTCCACCCGATTCTCACGATCGGTGGTCACGAAGCCCTCGTTCATGCGCTCGATCAGCAGCCGGTACCATTGCCGACTGGTGCGCAGCGCACGCTCCGCTCGCTCGGCGCGAAAGCGCCCCAGGCGATGGTCCTGTTCTGATCGGGCCTGCAGTTCGCGCCGAGCGGCCTCCCGCCTTTCGAACTCATTGACCCGCGCTCTCAGGCGCTCGATCTCGAGACGAAGATCTCCGTCGTCAGCAGTCGCTTCGCGGCTCAAGGTCCTGTCGTCCCGTACAGCCTGGCTCGAACGAGAACGTGGCCCGACGTGCTTCGGTGGCTCCCGCGCGGTCGAGCCGGTCGTGGTCTGCCGACGAATCGGCGGTGAAAGAATGTGCCTACGCTTCGGCGGCAACGGCGGACTCGACGTCCGGATAAGTCGGGAAGAGGTGATCGAGCTGGGCCATGGCCAGCAGCTTGCGAATCCGCTCGGAAGGGTTGATCAGGATGAGCTTGCGGTCGCGATCACTGAATCGACCGAGATAGCCGACCATCTCACCGATGCCGGTGGAGTCGATGTAGTTGATCTTGGAGAAGTCCATCAAGACGTGCCCGTCGTCTTTCTCCAGCGTCCGCTTGAGATTCTCGGCCAGAAACTCGGCGCTCTCGCCCAACTTGATGATGCCTTCGACTCTCAGAAGGCTCATTCCCTCAATGCGGCTCTTGTCGACAAACACGCTGACTTCCCCCGCTGCGCCCCAGAAAGTCCACCACTCGGACAGTCCTCAGATCGGCGATCGACTAGAAGGAGCTCGAGCAGGCCTAACTCGAACTGGCGACGCCCGCCCCTACTACGCTTCGGTCCATTCGGCTCTCGCCCGGAGCATATCACCTTGCATACACTTCGGCGCATGTTGCGAATCGCCGTTCTTTCCGACACCCATGGTCTCCTCCGGCCGCGCGTTCTCGAGCTCGTGCAGGGCGCTGACCGCATCCTGCATGGCGGCGACGTCGGAGACGACACCATCCTGCCCCGCCTAAGCGAGATCGCTCCGACCGAAGCGGTGCGCGGCAACGTCGACCACAGCGGCGCAGCAGCGCGCCTACCGACCGTGGTCCGAGGCACGGCAGGGCGCTATCGCCTACTGCATGACCCACCAGCGAGCGGATGTCGATGCCAGCTGGTTCCGCGAGGCCAAGCTGATCATCTTCGGCCACTCTCACCGACCGGAGCTCGAATGGCGCGGCGGCTGCCTACTGCTCAATCCTGGCGCCGTGGGTCGGCGACGCTTCAAGCTACCGCTGACCATGGCATTCGTGACCGTGATCGACGGCCGCCTGATCCCAGAGATCGTCTCGGTCGAGTAGGTCAGTTGAACATGCCCGGCTCGTAGGCCGTGATGTAACCGGTGAAGGCCGAGGCGGCGACCGATAGGGGTGAGGCAAGGTAGAGCCGACCCGGACCGGAGCGCCCCTTGTAGTTACGGTTGATGGCACTGACCGTGACCTGCTCGTCGTTCACCGAGACGCCGGGGCCGCAACCGATGCAGGCACCGCAACCGGGTTGGATCAGGCGCACACCGGCGGCCTGGAAAGCTTCGACAAAACCCTTTTCGCGAGCGTAGCTCTCGACGGTCTCGGAGCCGAACTGAATGAGGAACGAAACCCTGGGGTGGACCTTGCGCCCAGCACCGACCGCTTCCTGAACCACCCGGTGGTAGAACTCGAGGTCGTCGATCTTGCCCGCCGTGCAGCTGCCGCCATAGGCGATGTCGACCTCGACCCGACCGAGCTCGTCGATCCAGGCACCGTTGGTCGGATCCGACGGGACACCGTGGTCGGGATCGCCGGGATGGGCCACCATCGGTCGCATCTGCGACAGGTCGATCTCGTGCACGCCGCCGGCGTAGGCCGCGCCCGGATCGGGTTCCACCGCCCGCGCTGCTAGCGCTTCGGCATCAATCCCCGGTCGATGGGCGGCGATCCAGCGAAAAGTCTCGGCGTCGGCCGTCACTACCGCGCCACGGGCCGAGCACTCTGTGCCCATGTTGGCCAAGGTGGCACGCTCGTCCATCGACAGGGTGGAGACGCCTGGACCGGTGAACTCCATCACTCGATTGAGCGTTGCCAGCGGCTTGGCGTACTGCAAGAGGATGTAGAGCATCACATCCTTCGCCGTGACCTCCGGCGGCAGCTCCCCGATGAGCTCGAAGCGAATCGATTCGGGCACTTCGACCTGGGTGAAGCCGCTGTAGATCAGATTGGCGTACTCGGTCGACCCGACGCCCCAGGCAAGGGCATTGTTGGCGCCTCCCATGCAAGTGTGGCTGTCGGTTGCCTGGATGAAGTCGCCCGGACTGACCATCTCCTCCCGCGCCACTTCGTGGCAGATGCCCGGCGAGCGACCATTCTTGGCCAGGTAATCTCCCACTGCTGAATGGCTCTGAAACTCGCGCTGCAGGTCGCGCATCGTGTTGACGTTGCCCAGGAACGGGCGCATGCGATCAACCTCGTCGGCATAGATCAGATGATCCTCGAAAGCGGCGAAGCGCTCGGGATGGCGGATCCGGTAGTCCTCACCATATTCCTGCTGCAGGAAGTAGTGGACCTGGGCCGAGGTGAAGTCGTGCGAGTAGCCGCCATCGACCTCCACCAGCACGGCGTCGCCGGGCTCGACGTAGCGCTGCCCCTCACCCAGAAGATGCCGCGCGAGGATCTTCTCACTCATCGTCATCGGGCGCTCGGTGGTGCCGTGGGCTGGCACTTCGACCTCGCCCTTCTCGAGGGCACGGGCGAAGGCGAAAAGGCCGCCGTGGCGAATGATCTCCTGGGTGATGGGGTCGAATTTGCCGCAAAAATCCTCCAAGTCGACACTCTCGCCGGCCTCGAGCCGCAGCAGCATCTCGTGGTCCCCCATCAGGACGCCCTGGTTGACGTTGTTGCGCGCGTGAATCGGCGCGAACGACGCGGCGATCGCCAGCCGGATCCCACACCATTTCTCTGCCTGGACCGCGGTCTCGCGCGAGCTACCGACGCCCTTGCGCTGGCCCGAAACGATGACCTCGAAGCCGCCGTCGGCGAGGGCATCACGGCCGAAGATACGCTGCCCATCGACGATCAGGCCGGCGTAGGCCTCCCGCGCGATGTCTTCGGGTCGGTGTTGGAAACAGACCCAGGCCGGGGTCATAACGTCGGTGTTGACATCGTCGAGCAGGTCACCGACTTCGAGGTCGCGCATCGCGAGATCCAGCTCGCCAGACAGCTGACGCCGGATGAGCTCGGGATCCTTGGTCAGATAGAGGATCCGCTTGCCGGGGGTGAGCGAAAAGAGTTCAGAGGGTTTCATCAGCTAAGACTTTCAAGGACTTTCGTGAGGACTGCTTCGTTCCAGCTAGCATTCATGATACAAGGTGAATCTCGATCGGGCGAGGGGGTCGCGAGGCCTCCCAACGCCTACCAACAGATCCTATCGACAACCGCCGGCGCAGGAAAATCCTGTCCGCACAACCGCGCTGTTCCGCCGCTGGAAAGGAGGCATCAGCATGAAGACGGCTGAGCTCATCGCCCTCGAAGATCAGTTTGGAGCCCACAACTACCACCCCCTCGACGTCGTTATCGAACGTGGCGAGGGGGTCTGGGTATGGGACATCGACGGCCAGAAATTCATCGACTTCCTGGCCGCCTACTCGGCCGTCAACCAAGGCCATTGCCATCCGCGCATCGTCGATAGTCTAATCGAGCAGACTCGACGCCTGACCCTGACTTCGCGCGCCTTCCGCAACAATCGCCTCGGCCCGTTCTACAAACTTCTGGCGGATCTCACCGGCTTTGCCAAGGCGCTGCCGATGAACACCGGCGCCGAGGCGGTCGAGACGGCGATCAAGGCGGCCCGCAAGTGGGCCTATTCGGTGAAGGGCGTGCCCACCGACCAGGCCGAGATCCTAGTCTTCTCGAACAACTTCCACGGCCGCACGACGACCATTGTCGGCTTCTCGTCCGATGAGCAGTATCGGGACGGCTTCGGCCCCTTCACCCCCGGCTTCAGGATCCTCCCTTATGGCGACTTCGACGCTGTTCGCGAGGCGATGCACGACAATGTCGCGGCGATCCTGGCCGAGCCGATCCAAGGCGAGGGCGGCATCATCGTGCCACCCGATGGTTACCTGCGCCACCTGCGCCAGCTCGCCGACGACCACCGCTCGCTGCTGATCTTCGACGAGATCCAGAGCGGCCTCGGCCGCACCGGCCGCTTCTTCGCCTATGAGCACGAGGACATCCGGCCCGACATCGTCATTCTCGGCAAGGCCCTTTCCGGCGGCCTCTATCCGGTCTCCGCCATCCTCGCTGACAACGAGGTGATGGACGTCTTCCAGCCCGGCGATCACGGCTCGACCTACGGAGGCAACCCGGTCGCTGCGGCGGTGGCGATGACAGCCCTCCAGGTCTTGGTCGACGAAGAGCTGGTGGACCGCTCGCGCCGCCTCGGCGAGCTCGCCATGGAGCGCCTCACCAACCTCGACTCGCCGCACATCAAAGAAGTGCGCGGTCGTGGTCTGTGGATCGGGATCGAGCTGCACCCGGAAGCTGGTGGCGCACGCCGCTTCTGCGAAGCGCTAAAACGTCGTGGCGTGCTGTGCAAGGAGACCCACGACCACGTCATTCGTATCGCGCCGCCGCTGATTATCCGCCGTGAAGAGCTCGACTGGGCCCTGGACCGTATCGAAGCGGTGCTGCTCGCCGAGTCGTCAGAGCTCGACGCCGCCTTGGCGGATGACGCCGTCCTGGTCGCCTGATCTGAACTGAATAGCAGCCCGCGGTACCGCGGGCTGCTAATGCCGAGCTCGTCGACTCTCAGCCAGCGACACGGGCGATCTTTGCCGCCGGTTCTCGCGAGCTACTGTCGGATCTGGCGAACTACTCTGATCTGGCAAACTACTGCTGAATCAGCAGCTCCAGACGATTACCCTGATTGCGCACTTCCGTGAGCTTCCAGGCCGTCGCCAGCAGATCAATGACGACATGGATCTCGTTCTGGCCCCCTTTACGGTGGTACCCGACCCGGACCTGCTTCACCCCCGGGCCGCCGATCGGGATCGTACTCTGGCGGAACGGTCGGCTGACACCGACGAGCTTGACGACCTCGCGCGGCGAGTTGGTGTCGAGATCGAGGCGAAAGTAACTATAGCGCCCGGTGGGAATTGAGCCATCGGCGCTCAAGACGATCCGCAAACCGCCAGGTACCTCCTCCCAGGTAATGTCCTGCAAACGAGAGAAGAAGGGCCCCTCAGCCGCTACCTGAGGAGGCTCGGTGACGGCCGGTTGCGGCGCGGGTGGTGGCGCTGCGGCCGGCTCGGGCGGTGGCGGTAAAGCCTGAGCCACCGTTGAGGCCGGCGGGCTGGCCTCGGGCGGTGGCGGTGCCGGCGATGTGGCTTCGATCGGCGGTGGGGGTGCCGTGGCCGCAGGCGTTGGCGTGGACTCCGGCGCCGCGTCAGGCGTTGTCGGTGCGGCCTCGACAGCGCTCGGCTCCGCGGGTGGTACGCCAGCCGAAGCAGCTCCCTGCGGCACAGCCTCTGCGACGGCAGGAGCTTCTGGCGTCGTTGCCTCCTGCTCGATGTCGGACGCGGCCGACTTGCCGCCACCGAGCTTCTGCAAGATCTCATCCTGAAAGAGGTAAAAGCCTGCGGCAGCGGACAGCAGCAAGACGAGGAGCACCGGTAGGAGGGCAAACTCCCGCCGTGGCGGATCCGCTACCGGCTCGTCTTCGCTCTGCGCTTCACTCGGCGAGTCGAGGAGGACGCGGCCCGGATCGCTGCCGGCAGCCAAAGCCGGGGCCTCCGGCTCATTGATCGACGCTGCGTCGGCAGCGCTTTGCGGCTCAGTCTCGGCAAAGAAGCTCGGCCGACGGGACTCGGCCTTTGCGTCGAGCCCGAGCTCATAGATCGGCGTGTCGCCGACTGAAGGATCGAGGTCGATCGCACCGGGGTCGGACATCGCCGGTGGACTCACAGGCTCAGGCGCTTTCGGCAAGGGACTCTCCAGCGGCCTCGAATCCAATGGACCCGATCGACTTACCGCCGGCGGACTCCCATCCAAGAGACCCGGATCCACCTGCGCATCTCCGGCCACCGGTGGTGGCGGCTGCCAAACCTCGCGTGCCAGCGGCGTGTCGGTCGAACCGAGCAAGTCCTCCTCGGCAGAGCTCGCTTCG
>JBCCGX010000107.1:0-14186 GCA_039029035.1 Acidobacteriota bacterium
GCTCGACCCGATACGGGCCGATGCGCTCACCGGGCTGCGTTGCGCTAGTCCCTACGCGGGTCGGTCCATCGGGCAAGGGCGGCCGGTCTTCTGCCATCGGAGCCGCAGTTTATCCGCACGATCGGAAAGCTTCCCGATCAAGGGCTCCGGATCTCCCGCCACAACAAGACCACCGCGACCGCATAGCAACCGGCGGTGAGCCAGGGTGTCAGCAGAAACATCGGGCCGCTGGTGGCAAGGGCCCCAACCGACAAAACGACAGTGACCGAGAGGGTCAGAAACATGTAGGCACGGCTAGCATAGAGCCAGCCGTAGGGCAGGAAATGCGATCCGAAGAGCACCGCCATGGTGAACGGCGTCCAGTCGGGCGCCTGCCGGAAGACGACGATGATGATCGGCCAGTAGAACAGCTGCAGCGCGGCAAGCTGCATACCGAGCGGCGTCAACGTCGGGCTCTTGGCGAAGAGATCGCCACCCATCAGCCGGGTCAGACCATAGCCCACCGGGAACACCGGGCCGGTCAAGACGAAGCAAAGAACCAGCGCCGTCGACTGCGGCAGCGAACGCAGCACCACCGCCACGGCGATCCAGAAGAGCATGCCGGCCATCGGCATGCCGATCCCTTTGCGCGTCGCACGGGCCAGACGCGACCTTTCCTGCTCGAACTCTGCCAGGGCCAGATCGTCGGTCATGCCTTGCTCCAAGTCGAAAGGGGTCGCGAAGCAGCACGCCAGAAGCGCACGCTTCGAGACCTGGTCTGCACGATACCCGGTCTGCACGATTCAAGTTTCCACGATCTTATCCGGCTCGGTGGGATTTGCGTGACTGCTGGGACCGCTCGCCGGCCTGCGCCATCGGCCACAGACTGCTAAACAAGCTCAACAAGGGCGAAACTGTCGAGTACGGTCGACAGTTTCGATTCCGCCGAGTTCGTTCGACACGACGCCGGTCGTCGGTAGTCTCGAGATCGCCGACGCGTGGAGTTTCTGCGATCTTTCGGTACCCGACTTGCTCGATACTTCACGCGTCTCGGCAAAGATAGCGCTGCCATCAGGAACTTTCGCGCTAGCATCGCACGATGGATCGTGATCCCCGGACCGAAGTGGTACAACGGCTCAACAAGCTCATCCTGAGCTCGGCCGGCGAAGGCATCTACGGCCTGGACTGCGAAGGACTCACGACGTTCGTCAACCCGGCGGCAGCCAAGATGCTCGGCTGGACGGCCGAGGAGCTCACCGGTCAACCGATGCACGCTCTGCTGCACCACACTCGGCCGGACGGCTCGCCGTTTCCGCGCCACGAGTGTCCGATTTATGCTGCCTTCAAGGACGGCCAAGTGCGCTCGGTCGACGACGAAGTCTTCTGGCGCAAGGACGGCTCGAGCTTCCCGGTGGAGTACACCTCGACACCGATCCGTGAGCATGGTGAGCTGTGCGGAGCGGTGGTGGTCTTTCGAAACCTGACCGAGATCCAACGCACTCAGGAAGAGCTGCGCCGAGCGCTGGCAGAAGTGGAAGCCTTGAAGACCCGGCTGCAGGCAGAGAATGTCTACCTGCAAGAGGAGATCCGCACCCAGCACGGCTTCGAAGAGATCATCGGCCAATCGGCGGCGATTCGCCACGTGCTGGAGAATGTCGCCACGGTCGCCACGACAGACGCCAACGTGGTGGTCGTCGGTGAGACCGGAACGGGCAAAGAGCTGATCTCGCGCGCGGTACACAACTTGAGCTCGCGCAAGGACAAGACGCTGATCAAGGTCAATTGCGCCTCGATCCCCCACGAGCTGTTCGAGAGCGAGTTCTTCGGCCACGTGAAAGGGGCTTTCACCGGCGCTCTGCGTCATAGGGCCGGGCGCTTCGAGCTCGCCGACGGCGGCACCCTCTTCCTCGACGAGGTCGGAGAGATTCCCCTCGCGATGCAGAGCAAGCTCTTACGGGTGCTGCAGGAGGGCCAATTCGAGCGCATCGGCGACGAGAGGACCCGGCAAGTCGACGTGCGGATCATCGCCGCGACCAACCGGGATCTGAAGCGCGAGGCCGAAGAGGGTCGGTTCCGCCAAGACCTCTATTACCGCCTCAACGTCTTCCCCATCGCGGTGCCGCCGCTGCGCGAGCGCAGAGAAGACATCCCACTGCTCGCGGCGCATTTCCTGGAGCAGGTCGCGCGCGAGCTCAAACGCCCCGGGCCCCGCCTGACCCAGGCCAACATCGATCAGCTCCAGGGCTACGATTGGCCGGGTAACATCCGCGAGCTGCGCAACGTCATCGAGCGAGCGGTGATCGTCGCGCGCGCCGGCGAGCTCCGATTCGACCTTCCGACCAGCGGGGCGACACAACCCACCGCGACCCAACCGCCGAGCCCAGCCCTAGGGCAGCCGGGGCAGGCGGTGATCTCCGACGCCGAGATGCGGGACCAGGAGCGCCGCAACCTGATCGCGGCGCTGGAGAGCACCGGCTGGAAAGTCTACGGTCCCGAAGGTGCGGCAGCGCTGCTGGGCATCAAGCCCAGTACCCTGGCTTCCAGGATCAAGAAAATGGCCATCGTTCGCCCCGCTTGAAACTCCCCGACAGGGCCCGGCCGGACGCGAGAAAGCGGCGACCGCTGCCGTGGTCGCCGCCAGTTGTTTTATGAAATCGGGCTCTTCGGTCCAGGCAACGGCGAAGGGCCCGGGCTGGACATTTAGTCGTCTGCGAGGACGTGGTGTAGCAGGTACAGGAACTTCTCGCCCTTGGTCGGGTAGTAGCGTTGGTTCTTGTACCGGTCTCCTTTGCGGTATTTGTAGTCGTCGTGACGGTCGTAGTTCCCGTAGCCGCCGTGCCGGTCATAGGCTCCGTAGCCACCGTAGTAGTGCACCAGCTTGTCCATGGTCTCGATGAGGCAGCGGAAGTCACGCCGGTAGTGGTCATAGGCCTCCAGGTAGCGGAATCCATCGACGGCCTCGTGGTACGCATAGATCAGGCGCCGGAAGTCTTTCTCGGTATGCCGGGGCTGGCGATAGTAGCGATCGACCTGATCGTAGAAGTGGTGCGCCGCCTTGGCCAGATCATGCAGGTCGCGGGCTGCCCGGCGCTCGTAACGATCACCGCGGCGGGAATAGTAGGAGGACTTCTCGTAGAGGTGGTCTGCGCCCTCGTAGAGCTCGTGCGCCAGGTACTTGACCTTCTTCATCTGGCGATATTCGGGGTAATAAGACGCCCAGGCAGCGGGGGCCAACCCGAGGAGCAGGGCGCTGGCGATCGTGATGCGTAGGACCTGTTTCATCGTGGACTCCTTTGGTGGGTTCTCCCTTCCGTCATCAAGAGGTATTTCAAAGATGGTGCCAGGCCCGAAAGAGCTTGATTTTCCGCCCTTCCTCTGCGTCGGGCAGTCAAAGTTGTCCTCTTGGGAGGACGCAATTGGGGTGAAATGACGCTGAGTAGGGGTCAACCGCTTTCTTGCGTCCGCCGATGCCTGTAGCCCTTCGCAGCGTTGCTGCATCGGCCATCCCAAAATCGTTGTTCGATCTGCGCCAGTTTCGGTGCCGATCCGATCACGCAATTCCAGAGCGGGTTCCTCTAGCAACGAGCCAAAGACTTGATCGAAACCCGCCGCGCCGACGAGCACACCGAGCGGCTGGAAGTCGAGCTCGTGTGGGCCGAGAGGACTAGAGTCCGCTTCCTTCCAGACCTTCGGGTGCCCAAGTCCAGCGGGCTCGATGCCTGCTCTTTTTCAGGCTTCAACCCCCACGGCCACCGCCACCACCGCGAGGCGGCCGTCGCGGGTCGCCCCCGCCCTGACCGCCTCCCCCGTTGCCTCGGGGATCCGGCAGCTGTTGACCGCCCTCCGGTCCAAGTGCCGGATCGAACCCCGGACGCTGTGGACGCTGGCCGGCTTCCCGTCGCATACAGAGGATCTTGAGCGCCTCAGGCGTCGCGCCGCGCACTTTGTGCTCACGACGCTGACCACTGCCGAAGTCGAAGACCCATACGGTGCCGAACGCCTTTTTCGATTCGCTCCACACGGTCTCGGCCGGGAAGCTCAGCGCACCGGAGGCCGGCCCTGCGGCGCTTGTCGAGCCGGCGCGAAAGAGCTCCTCGAGCTCTTCGATGGTCGGCAGCTGCCAGTCCTCTTGCCGGCCGAGCTCGAGCTTGCGGCAGTAGCTCCTCGATTCCTTCAACGTGTCGGCGCTGCCGTTGGCTCGTTTGGTCCACATGAGACCGGTGAGGCCATCACTCAAGGTGCCGTCACCACGATCGGCGAAGCGTCGTGGACGAGGCGCGGGTCGCTCCACCGGAGGTGGCGTGGCCCTGGCCAGCCCGGCCGCTGCCTCGGAAGGTGCGGCAGCGGTGACGTCGGCCGCCGGGACGGTGACCTCGACGGACCGCAGGGTGCGGTTACCCGCCGCGTCGATAGCGGAGACGACCAGGACGTTGCGACCCGGTGCGAGGGAGCGCTCGCTGGTGAAATCGCCGTCGGCATCGATCGGCACAGCTTCGCCGTCGACCGTCAGGTCGACCGCACCGCGATCGTCCATCACCCGGCCGGTGAGGACGATACGCGACGCCGACATCTGACGCGGCGCCTCGTCGAGCGCCAGGATCGGCGCGACGGTGTCCGCTATCTCCGGCGGATCGGGCGGTGGAAACGCTCCACCCGGCGGCGGCGCGACCTCGGCAGCAATCCGGTCGGCCGGCTCGTCTAGGACCGGTTCGTCTAGGACTGGTTCGGCGCGGACCAGCCCGCCGCGGCCCCCGTTCTCCTCTGGGTGCGGCGCAGCAACGCTGGTGGGCGGCGATGACACCACACCATTGCCAGAGACCTTGATCTCGGGCGGAAGATCGGGTTCAGGCTCAAGGTCGCTTGGTGGGACGATGGTGCTGGTCGCAGTCTCGAGACTGGGAGCCTCCATCACCGGCGGCGTGGAATTCCGCGCCGCGACAGCGGTGGCCGACGGAGGCTTCGCCCCTGCCGGATCGCCCGGCGGCGCAACCTCGCCCGAGGAGCCGGCAAGGCGCCAGATCCCCGCCGCCGCCACCACCAGGACCGCAAAGAGAGCCGCGCCTTGGCGAGACGTCTTGCGTCGCGACGAACCGCCCTCAGGCGACAATTGCCCGAGGGGCACCGTCGCCTCGAGCTCAGACGCGGCGGCCGCCGCTGCCAACTCGCGCGCTTGCCGCGCCAGCACCTCGGCCGACCGAACCCG
Organism: Acidobacteriota bacterium; assembly: GCA_039029035.1. Taxonomy (GTDB): domain Bacteria; phylum Acidobacteriota; class Thermoanaerobaculia; order Multivoradales; family J023; genus JAAELT01. The sequence goes on from JBCCGX010000107.1 coordinate 5,183, forward strand.
CTGCTCCGGACCTTTGGCGAGACATCGCTCGAGCAGGGCCAGCGCCCCCACGCCCAGTTGATTCTTGATCTCGGGGGCGGCGAAAGGATCCTCGTGCACAATCTGGTAAAGCAGAGAGGTCAGATCCTTGGCATCGAAGGGCAAGCGAGCGGTGAGCAACAAGTAGAGCACCACGCCGAGGGAGAAGAGATCCGCCCGCTCGTCGAAGTCCAGATTGCGCACCTGCTCCGGCGCCATGAACGACGGGCTGCCGACCAGCATGCCGGTACGGGTGAGCTCCAGGGTCTCCTCCCCCATGCTGCGGGCGATACCGAAATCAGTCACCAAGACCCGCCCATCCTGGGCCAGCAGGATGTTGCGCGGCGTCACGTCGCGATGCACCACGCCGGAAGCATGGGCCGCGGCCAGGGCATCCGCCACTTGCGCCACGATGTCGAAGGCTTCGGCGCGCTGCGGCCGCCAGCCACTCTTCAGCCGCTCCGCCAACGAGCGCCCGTCGACCAGCTCCATGACCAGGAAGAGGTAGTCCCCGTCACGACCGAAGTCGAAGACCGTGACCACCCCGGGATGGTGGATCGCGGCGGCCGCCCGTGCTTCGCGCTCGAAGCGCTGCTCGAGCTGATCCTGCAAGTCGTCGGTCGTCCCTTGGGGGAAAAGAATGACCTTGATCGCCACCGACCGGCCGAGCTGCGGATCCTCCGCCTCGTACACCACCCCCATACCACCGCGGCCGAGCTCGCGGGTGAGTCGATAACGTCCGATGCGCTCAGGTCCATCCATCATGCGCGGTCCCTACCGCTTCGATCATAACTTGTGAGGGGGCCAAGAGAGCTCGGGACCCGCCGGGTATAGTAGATCCCATGGCATACCGACCCGCACACCGCACTCTTGCCGGCCTCAGCCTGCTTCTTTGCACCGCAACTGCGGTTGGCGGAGTGGCTGCCGCCGAAGAAGCTCGGCTCGATCCCCTGGAGCAGTGGCCGCAATGGCGCGGGCCGCTGGCCACCGGCGTGGCCCCGCGGGCCGATCCACCGATCGTCTGGAGCGAGTCGAAGAACGTCCGCTGGAAGGTCGAGCTACCCGGCAAAGGGCACTCGACGCCGATCGTCTGGGACGACCGCATCTTCCTCACCAGCGCCATCCCCCACGGTGAGCGACTCCCGGCGCCTGAGCCTCACGACCACGGCGCCCACGACAATGTCGCCCCGTCGCAGAAGCAGCGATTCGTCGTCTTCGCTCTCGACCGCAACGACGGCTCCGTCCTCTGGCAGCGCACGGTGCGCGACGAGCAACCGCACGAGGCCACCCACACCACGGGTACCTGGGCTTCGAACTCTGCCCTGACCGATGGCGAGCACGTCTTCGCCTCCTTCGGCTCGCGCGGCCTCTTCGCTCTCGATCTAGCTGGCAAGGTGATCTGGGAGAAGGACCTCGGTGACATGAAGACGCGCCATGAACACGGCGAAGGCTCCTCGCCAGCGCTCCATGGCGACACCCTGATCGTCAACTGGGATCACCAGGGCGACTCCTTCGTCGTCGCCCTCGACAAGCGCAACGGCAAAGAGCGCTGGCGCGTCGCCCGCGACGAGATCACCTCCTGGTCGACGCCGCTGATCGTCGAGCATGGCGGCAAGCCGCAGGTCGTGATCAGCGCGACGAAGCGAGTGCGCTCCTACGATCTCGCCACTGGCAAAGTCGTGTGGGAAGCCGGCGGCCTGTCACGCAACGTCGTCGCCTCGCCGGTGGCGGCCGACGGTATGGTCTACGCCGGCAACAGCTACGACTGGCAGGCGATGCTCGCCATTCGCCTCGACAAGGCCAAGGGCGACATCACCGACACGGACGCTATCGTCTGGAAGCGCGATCGCGACACCCCCTACGTCCCCTCGCCGGTGCTCTACGACGACCTGCTGTGCTTTCTCAAGCATAGCCACGGCATCCTCACCTGCGTCGAAGCCAAGACCGGCGAAGCCCGCCTCGGCCCCATCCGGGTCGAGCAAGTCCGCAACGTCTTCGCCTCTCCCGTTGCCGCCGACGACCGCCTCTACATCACCAGCCGCGAAGGCACCACCGCGGTGATCCAACTCGGCGTCCAATTCGAGATGTTGACGGTCAACCAGCTCGACGACGCCTTCTCCGCTTCCCCCGCAGTGGTCGGCGACGAGATCCTGTTGCGCGGCGAGAAGTACCTCTACTCGCTGGCGCGAGATCCGGCGGAATAACCCGCGCCACCTTCAACCGTAGGAAGGTGCTATGCGGCGCCCCCTGATTCTGCTCACGGCTTGTCTTGCTTTCACCGCTCCCGTCTTCGCTGAGGCCGAAGCGCTCGCCACCGGTGAGCTGATCGAAGGGATCGCCTGCGAGACCGATCCGACCCAGACCTACACCCTCTACCTGCCCAGCGGTCACAACGCCGAGCGGCGCTGGCCGGGGCTGCTCATCTTCGATCCGCGCGGTCGTTCGGTGCAGGCGGCGGAGCTGTTCCGCGACGCCGCCGAAACCTATGGCTGGGTGATCCTGAGCTCGAACGACACCCGCAGCGACGGACCGGCCGATCCGAACACTCGGGCGATTCAAGCAATGTGGCCGGAGGCCCACAGCCACTACTCGATCGATCCCAAGCGGATCTACGCCGCCGGTTTCTCTGGCGGCGCGATGCTCGGCTGGTGGCTCGGGCGCTCGACCGGCACGTTGGCCGGCGTCATCGCCAGCGGCGGGCGCCTGGAGCGCCACAACCTCGACCAGGAGATCGCCTTCCCCACCTTCGGTGCCGCGGGCAACACCGACTTCAACTACTCCGAGATGCAGCGGGTGCACCAACGCCTGGCCGCTTGGGGTACCCCGCATCGGCTCGAAATCTTTGACGGCCGCCACCGCTGGATGCCGCCGGAGCTGGCGCGAGCCGGGGTCGAGTGGATGGAGCTGCAGGCGATGCAGTCAGGTCTCCGCGGGCGCGACGAGGGTCTGATCGACCGACTCTACCGCCAGGACGTCGAGCAAGCGGCAGCGCTCGAAGCGAGCGGCGACGAGCTGGCAGCCCTGCGGCGCTACGATGCCATCACCGCGACCTTCGATGGCCTGCGCGAGGTCGCCGGTCCGCGGCGGGAGGCCAAGCGCCTCACCGCGCTGGCCAGCGTCGCGGCCGCCGAGAAGGACGCAAAACGCTGGGACGCGTTCGAGCGCACGTATCGCCAGAATCTCGGCAGCATGTTCGCTGTACTGCGGGCCGACCCGCCCGCCAGCGCCCGCCGGCTAGCGGTGGAGCTGCGTCTACCCGAGCTCCAGAAGCGGGCCCTAGAGCCGGCCTACGAAGGCGTCGTTGCTCGCCGGCTGCTCGAGACGCTGCTCACCCAGACCTCCTTCTACTTGATGCGCGACTTCTTCGCCCAGCAGGATTGGGCTTCGGCGATCAAAGTCCTTACCCTCGCCAGCGAGATCCGGCCCGAGCGCATCGACGTCTGGTACAACCTGGCCTGTGCCCAGGCCCGTAGTGGCAGCCGCAAGAAGGCCCTGGCCGCCCTCGAGCGCGCTGTCGACGCCGGCTTCGCCAATGCCCAGCAGCTACTGGAGGATCCCGATCTCGAGGCCCTACACCGGCACGAGAAATTCCGTCAGCTCGTGGCGCGGCTAGAAGACAGCTGAAGGTCGGCCACCGGCTTGTGCAGGCCGGGCCACATCTCAGGTTGCAATCCGTCGTTCGGAGCGTCGAGCGCACGGTACATCAACACCCGAGGGCCGGCTGCGCCGTAAGCCTCGAGTTGGCCGATGGCTGCAAAAGCATACTTGGCGTGGAGCCGCAGAGATCCAATGTTTTCGGGGTGCACGAGCGAGAACAAGTGCTCTATGCCCCGCTCCAGAAGATAGTCCATCCGCAAACGGTACAGGGCCGTCCCAAGGCCCATGCCACGGAATGCTCCATCGATGAGCAGGCTGGACTGCATGGCGCACCGGTGGGGTTCGAGACCAAGCGCAGCGATATAGGGCATCCAGAAAATGGGCGCCTGAGAAGCGAGCGTGAGCAATCCGAAGCCTCTCAGGTGACCGCTTTCGAAAGCGCCGAAGCAGGCGCCGAAGGGCGCGACAAAACGCCCGTAGTCGGCAAGCGGTCGGAGTCGGATCAACGAATCGGCCCGGCGCCGCTCCCGCTCGACCAGGCGCTGGATCGAGATCAGAGATCCTGGTTCGGTCTCGAGTCGCAGTCGACGATATTCGACCATGCTTGGCTCCTCCCTCGCGTTGGCGGACAGAACGCGTAAAGTGGTCCCGAAAGGGACCACTTTGGAGCCAAGTCATGACCAGCGGTCGATCAAGCCTCTCACCCCCGAGAGATCGAATCCCTCCACCGCGTGGAGGGATTCCGCCGGCTCGTGGCACGGTCGGACCGCCGAGTCAGGCTGTGACCGTCAGGGGGCTTCGCCGTCGAGGAAGAAGATCCAAACCGCACCGGCATCCACCGCGTTGGTTCCGTCCCGATCAGCCCCTACCGCGAGATCCGTGACGCCATCGCCATCCAGATCTCCGAGAGCAGCAGCCGATGCGCCGAGATTGTCACTGTCGGCCAGTGGAGCGGGGAACGACGGCGAGGTCGAGCTGAGCTTCTTGTGCCCCTTGACCGTGCTGTCGACATCGAGGAAGAGAATCCAAACCGCGCCGCGATTGCTACCGCCGTCGTCGTCGAGTAAAGCTCCAACGGCCAGGTCGGCAAGGCCATCGCCGTTCAGATCGTCGATCCGCGCCAGGGATGCACCGAAGAGATCGAAGTCGTCAAGCGCACCGAGAAAACCACCTTGGGTGTCGTTGATCTTCTGGTGCCCCTTGACGCTGCCGTCCGGGTTGAGGAAAAGAACCCACACCGCGCCACGGAAGAACCCGGCGTCGCTGTCGCCGATGGCCCCGACGGCGAGATCCGTGACACCGTCACCGTCGAGATCTGCCATCGAAGCTAGAGCGGCGCCGAAGTTGTCATCGATGTTCAATGGGCCGGCGAAGCCCCCTGCTGTAGCGCTGATCTTCTGGTGATGGTCGACCGAGCCGTCGGACCTCAGGAAGAGCAGCCAAACGGCGCCGATGTCGACGGAGCCATCGTCATCGAGGATCGCTCCCACCGCCAGGGTGCTCAGCGCGCTGCCGTCGAGGTGCCCCAGGAAGGCAACGGAGGTGCCGAACAGGTCCGAGGCTTCGAGAGTCCCGGTGAACCCACCCGCCGTGGCGCTGACCTTCTGGTGTGACTTGACCGTGCCGTCAGGGTTCAGGAAGAGGAGCCAGACGGCCCCCTGATCGCTGCCTCCATCGTCGTCGCCCGGCGCGCCGACGGCAAGATCCGCCACCCCATCGCCATCCAGATCGTCGAGCGCGGCCAGCGACGTACCAAAGAAGTCAGCATCGGCCAGGACGCCACTGAACTGCCCTTCGGTGTCGCTGATCTTCTGCCGGCTTTCGATACCGCCTGTGGCGTCGAGAAACAGAATGCAGACCGCCCCGCGGTTGGTCCCGCCATCGTCGTCCCGCGAGGCACCGACGGCGAGCGCTCGAACGCTCGGGCCGGCGCCATCGAGGTCACCCAGCGAGGCCACCGCCCGGCCGAACCGATCGTCGGCGGAGAGCATGCATTGGCCGCCCAGCCCCGGATGGGTCACCTTTGCATGGGAGAGGATGGCGCCGGGGTCGGCCGTCGACTCCACCACACTGACGGTCACGTCTTGTGAGACCCCCCGGTTGCCGCCGCTGTCGATGGCTTCGGCCCGCACACCGAAGAGGCCGGTCGTTCCCGGCGGAAAGGTGTATGAAGTACTCCACGGCTCGCTCTCGTCGGTCGCCACCACGACCTCTTCGACCAAAAACTCGACGGTGGCCACCTCGACGTCGTCCGTCGCCAGGGCCCGGATGTCGAACACCACTCCGGCGACCACTTCGTCACCATTCGTCGGCTCGATCAGAGTCACGGTCGGCGGCTCGCCGCGATTGTCGGTGACCTCATCGGTGCTGAAGACCTGGATGCCGAGATGGCCTCCGGCCACCACGCCATAACCATTCCCCAGTGCGATGCCACGGCCGGTCGTATCGCCAGGGAAATCGACCGTATGGAGGTGCCGGAGCTCCTCATCGAAGAGGGGTGCACTGTTGATGAAGATATTGTCGGAGCCTCCGACAATCGGGCCGCGAGCGGTCGATCGCGCGGCGACTCCGAGGGCATTGAAGCGCAGTGTCCCACTCGCTCGGAGCCGCGGGTTGGCGGGATCGGCGACGTCGACGGCGTGCAGTCGCCCGACATTCTCGACACCGTCGAAGCCGTTCGCGATGTAGGCCGAGGTGCCGAGCAGAAAGACGTCTTCCGCCGCGTTGCTCGTCGCACGGGGCAACGGTACGTTGACGACGTCCCAGGGACGCGCCCCGGTCCGCACCACTTCCAGTGCCGGCTGGGAGGTCAGGGCGACCACCAAGCCGCGAGCACTATCGCCGGCGACCGCCCGCACGGTCGAGTTGAAGCTCTGGCTGCCCAGCAGACTGGGCGCAGCGGGATCGCTGACGTCGTAAACCGCGAGATCACCGGCGGCCGCGGCGTACACCCGATCCCCACTGAACCAAAGATCAGGCACTGTTCCACTATCGGTTACGAGCGCCAGCTGGGAGGGGGCGGTCGGGTCGCTGGCGTCGACCAACGCGATGCCTCCGGAGCTCCCTAATCCGACCGCCACCAGATCACCGCGCACCCGTGCGTCCAGCGCCGGCCGGCCGCCGGCAAACGTCAGTTGACCGAGGTATCCATGCTCGAAATCGTAGATCCCCAGGCCGCCGAACTGATCGGCAACGAAGATCAGCGCCCCTTCGACATCGACATTCTCCGCACTACCCGGCGTGGGAAAGGTGACCGAAGCCTCGGGCACCAGCTCGGGCGCGACATCGACCTCGACCGGTACCGTGTGGGTGCCGTTGGAGACAGTGATCGTCGCGGTGTTGCCAGCCGCGCCGCCGTCGAGACCGACGACCAAACCGTCCTCAGTGACCTGGGCGACGGTGTCGTCGGAGGAGACGTAGGTGGTGCCCGTGGCAGCGGGGGTCAGATCCACCGTGCTGGTATCCGCCAACCGCCCGTCCACCGTCAGCTGCGCGGTGGGGGCGGAGAAGAGAGCATGGGGCACCAGCTCGACCGCCGCCGGTGTCACCTCCAGGCCGGTCAACGCGGCGCTCAACACGGAGACCAGGGTCAGCCCCGGCCGGCCCTCGTTCAAGGCGATGATAACGGTAGACCCGGAACCCACAGCGGTCAGCAGGCCCTCTCCATCGACCGTGGCCACCGCTTCGTTGCTCGATCGGTAGGAAGTCCCGGCGGAGGCCGCTGTCACGTCGACCACGCTCCCATCCGACAAAGTCGCGGTCACGGTCAGCTGCTGTGTCGTGCCAGTCCCTACCAGTTGCACAGGCTGAGGCGCGACCGCCAGCCCCTGAGGGATGACAAGACTGCCGTCGAACGTAATGTCGTCGAAGACGGTCGATCCGCCATCGACCGGGACCTCGAGGGACGATTGACCGGTCGTCGTGTTGCCTTGCGCATCGATACAGGTCACCAGCAGCCGGATCAGGCCACGGTCGGCCGGTACGTTGCGGACTGTCACCCGTCCGTCAGCGGCGGCGGTAGCGGTGAAGTTGAGTATCTCCGCCGTGCATGCGGAGCCAATCGGAAGATCGCCCCGCCGTTCCGGTGGCGCCGGCCCGACGCCTTGCGCCAGGGCAGCCAGCGTGGAAACTAAAAATAAGGCCAGGAACGACAAGGTGTGTCGTGCAGCCGATCGTTGGAAAATCATTGCAAATCCCCTTGCTCAGTCGATCAAATTCCTATTTATCGAGTCTCTCGATGCGATTCAGTGCCTTGAGGCCACCACCAACGGTGGCGTGAGCTTCAAGGCGGAGGCGGGTTCTCGCAGTCGATAATCTCCGGCAACGGCGAAACACCGTCCACGTCGTCGACGCCCAACAAGGAGAGATTGCCCCAGTCGTCGAAGTCCCTGAGCACAGTCTGGGTGCCACCACAGGTGATGGCCTGGAACGGGTCGCAGGAGTTGATGTCGAAGGCGACAGGGTTCTCGGGAAATACCGCATTGATATTCCAATCCAACCCCGGCGCCCCGCACACGCCCAGGGTCTCGTCGAGGGCCATCTCATCGAGATCGGGACGACCACCCGTCGACAAGTCGAGAGCTCCATCGCCGAACGAGAACTGGCTCGGGCAAGCTGGAACGATGCCGGGTGTGCCGTTGCAGTCCATATCGACACCCGGAAACTGGTAGAGATAATTCATCACCGAGTTGTAGTTCGGCTTGTAATTACAGTTGTCCGAACCGCCGTGGCGCAGGGTCAGGTTGTGCCCCAACTCGTGCACGATGGTGTGGGCCACGTTGTGGTCCGAGCCGAAGCAATACAACGACACGATGAAATCGTTGCCCGGCAGCTCGGCCTGCCCCGAGCTACCGCTATTCACGTTGTAGCGATGGGGCAACAGCACATAGTGAAAGTAACCTTGCCGGTTGGCCGCGAAGTTGGCCAGCTTGTGGGCCATGTACTCGGCATCGTTGACCCCACCCACGAGGACGCCATCGGGGTCGGCGATCAGGTTGCCGCCGGTCAGGAGCCCCCCCTGGCCATAGTCGTGGATCAGGGTGATGCCCATTGAGCCATCGGGATTGGTCACCGGGGCGTTGGCGAACGTGGCGGTCACCTCGTTCACCGCCGCCGCGGTCGGACGGTGGGAATGGGCGGCGCATTCCAGGCCGTCGTCGAACCAGTCGTACTCGAGCAGGATGTCCTGCCGCAACGGGCTCACCCCAAGGCCGGGCAGATCGAGCCCAGCGGTGGTGCCGAGCACCTCGTCGCCGTCCTCCAGCCCATCGTCGTCGGTGTCCGGATCATTGGGGTTGGTGCCGGTGTCGGTGGCATCGACGAAGACGCCGGTACCGGTTTCGAAGCAGTCGTCCAGGCGATCACCATCGGCGTCGTTACCCGGCGTGCA
>JBCCGX010000108.1:0-14169 GCA_039029035.1 Acidobacteriota bacterium
CGTCGCCGAGATCGAGAACATGGCACTCCCACCCTGCCACACTCTCTTTCAGTTCTATGTCGCTGAAGGTCGCCTGTCCTGTCAGCTCTACCAGCGCAGCGCCGATATCTTCCTCGGCCTGCCGTTCAACATCGCCTCCTATGCCCTGCTCACCCTGATGGTGGCGCAGGTGACCGAGCTCGAGCCCGGTAGCTTCGTCCTCAGCCTGGGGGACGTCCACCTCTACTCCAACCACGTCGAGCAGGCCGATCGGCAGCTCACCCGCGAACCACGTCCTTTACCGGCCATGCGCCTCAGCCCAGAGGTGCGCTCGATCTTCGACTTCACCTACGACGACTTCGAGCTCACAGACTACAAGCCGCACCCGCGCATCCGAGCGCCCATCGCAGTCTAGGACTCGTCGTGCAAATCTCGCTCATTGTCGCGATGGCCGAAAACCGGGTCATCGGCCGCAACGGTACCTTGCCTTGGCACTTGCCCAAGGACCTGAAGCGCTTCAAGAAGCTCACTGTCGGGCACTCGATCCTCATGGGACGCAAGACCTTCGAGTCCATCGGCCGCCCGCTGCCCAAGCGCCGCTCGCTGGTGCTGTCGAGCGATCCGAGCTACCGACCGCCAGGTGCGGAGGTGTTCGGCGACCTGGCCACTGCCCTGGCAGCGACCGCTCGAGAGCCGGAAGTCTTCGTCATCGGCGGTGCTCGGGTCTTTGCCGACACCCTACCCTTGGCTCACCGTCTCTACCTCACCCTGGTACATGCGGCGATCGAGGGCGACGTACGATTCCCCGAGCTCGAGACAGCAGCGTGGCAGCTGACCTCAGAAGAGGCGCATCCGGCGGATGCGAAACACGCTCACCCCTTCAGTTTCCTTTGTTATGTGCCGCGCCAGCTGCCTGCCGCGCCGCCCGCTCCTCCGGACTCATCGCCCGGCGCTCGGAAACCTCCCGGATGACCCGCGGCACCTGCGGGTGCTGAACGACGATAGAATCCAGCGTCTCGCGGTCGAGCTCGAGGATCTCGGTCGGCATCGCGGCGGTGATCGTCGCGGTGCGCGGCTTGCCCGACAGCAGTGAGATCTCACCAAAAAACTCACCCTCTTCGAGCAGTCGGACCTGATGGTTGTGCCCCGAGGCGTTGCGGGCGTAGATCCGCACCATGCCGGCGGCCACCACGAAGAGGCTGTCGCCTGGCTCGCTCTCCGACACGATGATCTCACCGGCCTCGAACGTCAGCAGGTTCAAGCCACGAATCACTGCCAAGAGTTCCTGGGCCGAGAACGTACCGAACAGCGGCGAGCGCTGCACTGCCGGGAGCTTGTCACCCGCAGCATCGGGTACCGGCTCCTGGCGAGTGTCTCTCGCCGCATCGGTCTGGACTGCGAGAGTCTCGACATGCTGCCAAACCCCTTGGTCGCGGCGCTTGATGAGTCGCGTGAGCTTTTCTTCGATGTCGCGACGATCGGGCTCGATGCGCTGCATCTTCTTGAGCACCGCAATGGCCTTGGCATCGAAGCCGTCCTCGGCAAACTCGTCGACCATCTGGTCGAGGATTGCCAGGCCCGCCGGGCCGTCCCCATCGAGAACCAGTACGTCCGCCAGTCGTTGGCGCAGGTGAGTATCCCCCGGACGCTGGGCGAGCTGCTCGCGCAGTACCTTGGCTGCCTTGGCGTAACGCTTCTTGTTGATCAGGATGCCGACGTCGTCTTCACCGCCGAACCAACTGAGCATCGCAACCTCCTTTTTCGCCCCACTTGCGAGTCCTATTGTCCATCATTCGATCGGCAAGCGGCAACCGGGCGCAAGCTTTCAGGGCGCCGTCGCGACGCCACCGATCGGAACCTCCACCGACGGACCAGCCGCAGAGGTCTCGATCACCAAACGGATGCTACGCGCGCCGGCCGAGGCCGGGCGAAAGCGCACGCTGAGGCTGCACGAAGCGCCCGGACGCAGGGTGGCGTCGGAGCACTGGTCGGTGGCGAGATCAAAACCAGCCGAGCGGCTACCCGTCAGTCGCAAGCGCACGATGCGCGAGCTGGCACGGCCAGAGTTCTCGATCACCAGCTGGCGCTGCGCCGTGCTGCCGACTCGGACTTCACCGAACATCAGTCGCTCGGGTCTAGGCGTCAGGCGAGGCGCGACGCCGAGACCATTGACGGCCAATTGCCGACGCTTGCCGAAGGCATCGTGGCCGATCATCAGATCGGCCCGGTGGGGGCCGGCCCGCCGAGGGCGGAATCGAACGCTGACGACGCAAACCTCGCCCGGCCCGATGACACCACCGGAACAGCCCGCGACGTCGAACGAACCCGCATCAGAGCCTTGCAGAGTGATCTCGCCGACCGATAGCGCTGCGCTGCCAGAGTTGATCAAGCGCAGCTCGCGGATCGGGCTCACCGAGCGCTGGGCCACGGCGCCGAAGCTCAGGCGTTCGGGCTCGATCCGCAGACGAGGTGCCGTACCAGCCCCCTTCAACAGGACCCGACTGGCCGCCTCGGCGGCGCTCGAATCGATCGCCAAGAACGAGCGCGTCGAAGCCTCTTCCCCGGGCTGGAACCGGATCTCGATCGCACACTCACCTCTGGGAGGGATCGCACGACCGCTGCAGCTTTCCTCTACGACCTCGAAAAACCCTGGCGCGGCTCCGGTCGATGTGTGCTCGAGCTCCAGCCGGCGGATCTCGAGACCGACATTACCCGCATTGGTAACTCGTAGGCTCCGCCGGTCGCTGGTCTCTCCGACCCGCAAGGCGCCAAAATCGAGCACATCAGGTTCGAAGCGGAGAAGAGGCTGGCGTGGTGAGGCAAAGGCCACCAGATCGGCCGTCTTCGGCTCGTCACCGCCATCACTCGGAAAACGGACCGTGGCTCGACGCTCTCCCGCTTGACGCGGCACAAATGTAAAGCGCACGCTACAACGCTCGCCCGGATCCAGGCGCTGCGAGCTACAGCTGTCGGCGACGCGCAGAAAATCCGCCCCGTGGCGACCACTGAGCTCCACCAAACCGAGGCGCAGCGCGGCGCTACCGCGATTCGCCAGCTGCAAATCGCCGGAGGCCCCGGGATCGCCGACGATCTGGCGTCCGAGGTCGAGCACCGGCGGTTCGATCGCGAGTTCCGCCTGCACGCCGACACCGAGCAGAGAGACCGTCTGGGCCCCGTTCGCCGCATTACCATCGAACCGTACTTGGGCCCGCCGAGCACCACGGGCCGTCGGCCTGAAAGCCAAACGCAGGCCGCACTCCGCCTGGGTCGCCAGCTCGAGGCCGGCGCATTCGTCCGCCACGATACGGAAATCGTCGGCCGCCTCCCCGACCACGGCGATGCCGGAGACCCACAGAGCCTTTTCTCCCTGGTTAGACAGTCGGACGGTGCGCTCATTGGTGCTCCCTGTCAGTCGAGCCTCACCGAAGTCGACCAGATCGGTCGATAGGACGGCCACCGGCGGGTCAGAGCTCAGCAGGTATCCGAGGATCGCGCCGATCGGGAAGGCCAAGAGCAGCATCAGCCAGAGCCAGCCTCCACGTCGGCGGCCGGAGCGCGGGGGGCTACCGCGTCGCCGACGCACCCGGCCGGCCGAGGGTGGCGGCGCGACCTCGGGTGAGGCACGCAGCAACGGCTCGGATCCGACCTCCTCTGAGTCGCCGGTCAGCGGCAGATCGAGCAGGTCGTTCGGGCCTCCCGGCTCATCGGTTCGGCTCACCTGCCGCTGCTCCACGATCGCTGCAAGCTCAAAGGCCCACCGCCAGATCCCGCTGCGCCAGACCTTCCTCCGCCAGGCCATCACTCGATGGCCCTTCGATCCCGACGCTGGCGCGAAAGATCGTCGCCGTCCCCTCGATGCTATACCTGCGGACCGCCGCTGGAACGAGGAACGAATCGCCCGCGATAAAAGAGAGCTTCGAACCGGTCGCCAGATCCCCGATCTCGCCTTCACCTGCCGTACAGAGCAGGATCTCGACCCCTTGACGCCCGCCACGGACGTAAGGCTCGGCGTCCGAGACCTCGATACCTGCCAGCTCGATCTCCTCCGCCGGGGTGACGAAGCGACGCTCGGTCGCTGCGCCGAGCGCTGCCAAGCACTGCGGTGGCACGGTATCGAATCGCAGAATGGCGAGCAGCTCCGGTCGATCGACATGTTTGCTCGTCAAGCCGCCGCGCACGACGTTGTCGGAGTTGGCCATCAGCTCGACGCCAACACCCCGCAGGTAGGCATGCAGGATGCCCGGACCGGTGTAAATCGCTTCGCCCGGTTTGAGCTCCATCAGATGCAGGAAGAGTGGTGCGAGAGCTCCACGATCACCCGGGAACTGATTTGCCAGTTCGACGACCCAGTACCAAGCTTCGTCGGTCGCTGTCCGGTCGCCGATCCGCGACAGAGCGACGGCGAGTGCGCGCTGGACCGTCGCCGCGTCGAGAGCCAGGTAGGCTTCGAAGAAGCGACGCAAGTCGCCTGCGAGCAGCGCTGCAGCGGGCCCTGGCAGAGCCTCCAGGAGGCCTAACGGTCGCAGGCGTTCGGCAATCTCCGTGCACGGGCGGAAGCCGCGCAGGATATGAAACGGTTCCAGGGCATAGAGGATCTCGGGCTTGGCCCGCGGGTCGCGATAGTTGCGTTCGCTGGCAGACAGGGCGAGTCCGCGTCTGGCCTCGCGCTCGAAGCCAACACGGGCCTGCTCCGCGTCCGGATGGGCCTGGATCGACAGCGCTTTGTCCGCCGCCAGAACCTTGAACAGAAAAGGAAGCGCCGTACCGAAGCGACGTAGGACGGACTCTCCGAGAACTTCTCCCGGCGACTCGTCGATCAGCTCGGTCAACGCCCGCCAACACCCGCCGAGCTCGATCTCCGATGGTGCCGTGGGATGGGCTCCCATCCACAGCTCCGCCTGTGGCTCCGCCGCAGGCTGCGGCCGACCGCAAAGGGAAGCAAGCGCTGTCCGAGAACCCCAAGCGTAGCTGCGGATGGGGTTTCGCAGCTTGCGGATACCGATCATCGGGCGTCCGCCTCGATCGTGGAACCCTGGCCGCCGGTCGAATCGAACCAAATCTTGATCACGGTCACAGACAAGACGATCACACCTCCGGCCAGAGCCCACGGTCCGGGCACTTCACCGTGCACCCACCAGGTCCACACCGGATTGAAGACCGGCTCAGCCAGTAGCAACAAGGACATCTCGAAGGCGCCGACGGACTCGGCGGCTGTCGTCAGCAGGAAGTATGCAACGCCGATCTGGAAAACGCCGAGGTAGATCACCCACAGCCAGTCGGAGGGCTCGCTGGCCTCGACCGGCAACGCCATCGGCAGACTGACCAGAAAGGCCAGGCCATTGCCGACCACGACGGCGACAACCGCCTGGCCGCCCCCCTGCCCTTCTCGCCCGAGCCACCGTAGACCCATGACGGTCAGAGCCCAGCTCAGACCGGCCCCGGCCGCCAAGCGATTGCCGAGCACTGGATTCGGTGCGGTAGCACTGGCCGGCTCCTGACCGACGAAGAGCATAGCCAGGCCAGCCGCGATGCCGAGCATCATCGACAGATCGCGCCAGCGACTGCGCTCGCCCAGCAGAACCGGCGCCAGGAGAAGGATATAGAGTGGCGCGGTCGCTTGCAGAAAGATGGCGTTCGCCGCCGTGGTCGTCTTGTTGGCCAGCACATAGAGCGTCAGCATCGCGGCGTAGGCGATGCCAACCAAGACCTCGCGCAGACCGAAGCGTCGACGCGCCCGAGGGACCAGCGCCAGAATGGCGAGCGCAGCGATCCCGCATCGAAAGCTCGCCACCTGCCAAGGAGTCAAGCCGCAGCTCTTCACTGCCACGCCGCCGGTCGAGAACAGCAGCGCAGCGGCAAGGATTTGTAGGCGGGGGGAGGCGGTGGAAGACATCGGCTCGCAAGAGCGAGAACCGTATCAGACCGGGAAGGTCACCGTGAAGATCGCACCACCGGCTGGCGCGTCGTCGTAACGAATCTCGCCACCCTGGGCACGCACGAGCTCTCTGACCAAGACCAGGCCGAGACCCAGGCCCTCTGGGGCATCCGGGTGATGGCCACGCGCAAAGGCACGGAACAAGCGCCGCCGCAACTCCGGCGGAATGCCCTTGCCGTTGTCTTCCACCGACAGCTCGATCCCGCTGGCGCAGGTGCCAGCCCGCACGATGATGGTTCGATCTGGCGTTTCGCGGGTGTACTTCTCGGCATTGTCCAGCAGGTTCTGCAGGATATGACCCAACGCATCGCGATCGAACGACACGGTCGGCAAGTCGGCCTCGAGATCGACTTCGACGCGGGCGCCGCTTTCTTCGATGGCGGGTTGCAGACGCTCCAGGATCTCCCTGACCGCCGGCCCGAGGTCTCCAGGCTCCGGGTGCAGGTTCACCGACTCCCGTTCGAGTCGCGTGAAGCTGAGCACATTGGTCACCACTCGTCCGAGGCGTTCGGCTTCCCCGGCCATGCGGCGAGCGTAATCGCGGGCTCGCTGCGGATCACCGAGCCCCTCGACCAGCATGTCGCCGTAGAGTCGCAAGCCCGCCAGGGGAGTCCGTAGCTCGTGTGCCGCCGCGGCCGCGAACCGCGAACGCTGCTGCCCCAGGCGCTCCGACTGATACAGCATGGCGATCGCCAACAGGCCGGCCAGCATCGCGCCCGCGCTGCCGAGCCAGAAGTAGAGCAGAAAGCGGCTGCTCTCGGCCGCACCGCGAGACTGTGTCTCGCGCAGGCTATCGGCAATGTCGAAGGCGATCTCCCAGGGCGTACCGGCAATAGCGAAGGTCACCTCGTTCTTACCTGCCCCGGCGCCTCTCTTACTGGGCCGAAAGGCGGCCGGATAGGGCGAGCTTTCGAGGTAATGATCCACCGCATGATGGGAGATGACGAAGCCCTGGGTCCACACGCCAGCTGGCGTATCCACCCCGCGCAGGGCGACCAAGCCCGGAGCTTCGCCGACCGGCAGGGTGTACCAAACGAACGGACCGACCTTGATCTCGATCTTGCCTTCGTCGATGCCACCGCCGGCGAAGCTGCGGAAGCTGCTCTTCTTGCCGTACTTGAGCTCGGCATACACCGCATTGGCGAGCAAGTGCTGATTCCAAGCCTTGGCTTCGAGAACCTCCAGGGCTGCCAGCGTTCGGCTGCCGGCGCTCCCTTCACTCGCCTGCCCGTTGCCGGCATCGCCGGGCCTGTAGGTCAACGCTGCAGCGGACGATTCGAGGGTACAGAAGAACGTGATGTCCTTGAGCTGGCCGAAGAGCCCACATTGGTCCTCCTGGCTGGAATGCAAACCCAGCTCAGGGAACTCGTCGTTCAGAGTGGGCAGCGTCAGAACTCCGGCGTCGTCGACCTGGAAATGGGCCTCGATCAACGAATCGGCAGGTCCCTGGGCGAGCGGCGAGATCGAAACCGAAAAGCCATCCGCCGCCCCCTTGGGATCGTGGTAGAGATTCTGGTAGTGGTAGAACGGCCGCAGGGACTCGCCCTCCCGCAGCACCTCGAGCTGGGTCGCCAGGCGCGCGGCAAGACTGACGCCTTTCTTGTAGGCCTTGGTCGTCGCCGACTCCACTTCCAGGCGCGTCCGCTTCTCCACGCCATGGATGCCGGAATAGAACCACGCAGCGCAAGGCACCGCGACGGCAACCAGGATCAGCAGGGATGCGGTGGCCGTGCGATGCCGATAGGGCTGCCTCAGCTGTCCGCCTCGGCGCCCCATGCGTAGCCCACTCCGGTCACGGTCACGATAATGACCGGCTGCGCTGGATCCTTCTCGATCTTTTGGCGCAGCTTGGCGATCGTCATATCGACGGTGCGGGTCTGCAAGGTCGCCACGGTGGCCCACACCTGCTCCAACAGCTCGGCCCGCGAAACACTGCGGTTCCGATGCCGATGCAGCCAGCGCAGGATGCCCACTTCGCGCGCAGTGAGAGAGATCTCACGGCCATCACGCCGCGCCAGGCAGCGCCCGAGGTCGAACGAGCAGCCATCAGCGACGATCGTCTCGGGCTCAGACGGCGCCGCGCGCGCCCGGCGGCCGAGAGCATCGACCCGGGCTAACAGCTCGCGCGCACCGAACGGCTTGGTCACGTAGTCGTCGGCACCGGCACGTAGACCCTTGACCTTCTCCTCCTCCGCTCCGCGAGCGGTGAGCATCATGATCGGCAGTGAGGGGCGAACGGTTCGCAGCCGGCGGCAGACCTCGATCCCATCGAGGCGCGGCAGCATCAAATCGAGGATCACCAAGTCGAAAGGCTCGTCACGGCCACGGCTCGCCCCGGCGGCACCGTCAGCCACCGTCTCGACCTCATGTCCGGCGCCGCGCAACAGGTCTCCGAGACCGTCGCGCAGCATCGGATCGTCTTCGACCACCAAGATTTTCATCGCAAACTCCGCATCGCGTCAGCTTAGCGGAATGTCAGGGTGGCCGGCTGTAAAGGTACTGTAAACCGAGCGCCTCGAGAAACCGGGCTACTGGAACGCCAGGGCTGTGGCGTTGAGTACTCGGAACGTGACTTCGCCGCCAATGAAGACCGCGTCGCCCAGGTCGTCCACCACCTGCACTTGTAGGGTGTGGGTACCGTTGGTCAGCTGGTTGGTGTCGAAGTTCGCCAGTCGCCAAACCGGTGCCGAGGTGTCCTGAAAGCCCGGATACTCGGCCGCGACGAGAGGCCGTGTGCCTAGACCCGGGCCGTACAGAGTGCCGGAAATCAGAGAGCCGTCGACAAAGATCCGCACCCCAAAAACGCCTTCACCGTCGAGGGCCCAGCCTTCGAAGGTCAGGTTGCCCGAATAGATGCGGCCTTCCCGCGGTGACTCGATGCGGCCAAACGAGGGCTCGCTGACCTCCTCGGCGCAGAGGAAGTTCACCGGCACATCGTCGATGTCCTCGAACTGATTCGAGATGTCGCCGGCACGGACGGTCAGGATGTTGCTGCCGCGCTCCACCAGTCCGGACGTGATCAAGCCACCGACATCGAGCGCAAAGCGATAGCCGGCGCTCGGAGCATTGAATGCGAACGGGTAGCTCCCCTCGAGGTCGAGACGAGGTAGTCCGTAGCAATTGGTCAAACCGCCCTGATTGGGGTCGAAAATGCAAGACGTGCGGGTGTTGCCGACGAGCGCGCCATTGGTTTCGAGCTCCACCCAGCTGATGCCGGTATCTTCCTGAGTGATCCCGAGATCCAGGGCCCAGCCGCGAACCACGGTGTAGCGAATCTGCGACTCGTCGCTACAGGTGTTGCCCGAAGCATTGCAGCGATCCGCCGGATCGTTGCAGCCGATCGGATTGGGGTCGGCATCCAGGCCGCAGCAGAACTGGCCGAGCGGATCATTGATGTTGATGTTCTCGTTGCAATCCGACGAGTTGAGGCAATTCTCCCCCAAGCCGATCTCGCAGATGTCATCGCCGACAACAAAGCTACTGCAGGTGCCGAAGACGTCCTCGTTCTGCCTCGGACTGTCGATCTCGCCAAAGGGTTCGAGCAGGTGCGGGGTGTTGGTGAACAAGAGGTCCTCACCCTGCAAGGTGAACGAGCTGCCGCCGGTGGTCTCGACGCGAACCGACACCTCGTGCTCGCCATTGAGAAACAGCGTGCTGTTGAGGTTGTAGGACCATCCCGGATTGGCCGAGTTGGGAAAGCCGGGAAAGAGCGCCGTCACGTCGGGACGCGGCTGGCCATAGAAAACCTGGCCGAAGTCCTCGCCGTCGACCTGCAAGACGACCCGCCGGATGGGCGTCGAGGCAAGAGCCCAGCCCACCAAGCCGATGAACCCGCTGCCTGCGTTGCAGGACATTCCAGGCTCGACGCAAAAGGCACCGTCGAAGTTGCCTAGAAGCGTCTCCTGTCCGATGGCTGGGGAAGCCGTGAGCAGCACCAACATTCCGAGACAGACGATCCCGCTTCGCATCGTGTTCTCCTGTCGTATCTGACGTCTTGCAGACCTTGGATTTGTCAGACTTGATGCCGAGATAGGCCCAGCATCTCAAGTATCACCTAAACTATTTACGACATTCTATCTATGTGCTCGACAGGCGTCAAACACCGTCGGGTGTCAAAGACTGTCTAGTGCGACAGTCTGGCGTCAAACACCGGGCAGACGGTCGAGCCTAACTTGCTTCGCTGGGCGACGCACCTCCAGTCAACCCTTCGAGGTAACAGCCGACGAGCTCTCCGAGGTGTTCGAGGTCGTAGCCGCCCTCGAGCAGCGAGACGGTGCGACCCTGGCAGACCTCGGCGGCGAGGCCGGCGATCAGCCTCCCCCATTCCCGGTAGCCCGCCCGCGAGACGTTCATCCCGCCGAGTGGGTCGCCACGCCACGCGTCGAAACCGGCCGACACCAGGAGCAACTGGGGTGCGAATCGCGCCATTGCCGGCAGCACCTCGGACTGCAGAGCCTCGCGGTACTCTCCATCGCCGCAGCCGGCCGCCAGCGGCACATTCAACGTCGCTCCCCGCCCGGCCCCGGCCCCTACTTCCGAGGCGGCGCCGGTACCCGGATAGAACGGCGATTGGTGCAGACTAACAAAGAAGACATCAGCCCGCTCTTCGAAGAGATGCTGGGTTCCGTTGCCATGGTGGACGTCGAAATCCAGGATTGCCACGCGCTCGAGCCCATGCTGCTGGATGGCGTGCTGAGCCGCTGCCGCAACCGTTCCGAAATAGCAGAATCCCATGGCCGTACTGCGCTCGGCGTGATGCCCCGGCGGCCGCACCGCGCCGAAGGCGGCACGCCCCGGCGCTTCGAGGACCCAATCGCAAGCTCGAAGGGCACAGTCGACAGCCGCCCAAGCCGAGGCGCCGGTGCCGGCCGAGAGCGGATTGTCAGCCGAATCGATCAGGCCGTCGCCGCGCGCAATCGCCGACTCGAGCCGGTCGATATAGGCCGTTGCATGGACACCAGCAACGGCGGCCCGCGCTGCCGGGGTAGGTACTTCCAGTGGCCCGTCAGTCGCAATGTCCCAGCCGCTGCCCTGTAGACAATCGACGACCCCGGCGAGCCGCTCCGGACACTCGGGGTAGCCGGGTGGCGCGCGGTGCTCCAGACAGCGCGGATCGGTGAAGATCTTCAGCATGTCAGGATCCTAGCAAGGATCGGGCGACGGCGACGGTGGGCAAACTCGGCGTGGCAAGTGGATGCCGCGCTTGGCCAGGTGCCGGCGCAATCGGATGACCAATGCGTTGATCTGAGCAACACTCAAGTGCTCGAGACGCCGGGCGATCTCGGCACTGGTCCAACCGCCGAAGTACGCCATATCGAGAGCCCGGAGCTCCAGGCCTGGGCTTTCCAGGCGTGTGACCTCGAGACAGCGGGCGAAGAAGGCGCGTCGTCGCTCTTTGCCTAGGAGCCTCTCTTCGGGATCCAGCTTCACGATGGGTGCGTCGCAACTGCTACCTGGCACTCTCTGTCGCGGACGCCGCTTGCTGGCCCTCTCGGCTCGCTTCCGATCGATCAGCAGGTTGAGAGCCATTCGGCTGAGATAGGCCCAAAGCTCGGCGTCTGTCCGGCCGCGAAACTGCTGCCCGCGCGACGCCAGCAGTCGATAGTAGATCTCCTGGACGATCTCATCGACGTCCGGCCCGCGCAGTGGCAGGTAGCAGCGCAGTGCCATCTGAAAGACGGTCTGGCGCAACGCTTTGCCGTGCCGATCGATGAAAAGTCGCCAGGCATCGCCGTGGGTGCCAGCGAGGCAGCGATGGAACAGCTCACAGGCTTCGAGGGTCTTCATCCTCCTGTCCTCTCCAAGGAAAGGAAAGGAGGTGCAGCGGCATGCAGCTCACCCTCAGGATCGAGGCTCAGCTGCCGAGTGTCATGACGGGCGGGCGCGGAGGCTTCCGCGGGAAGGAGCCGCTAATCTATCACGAGCTAGAATCCATCCAACAAGTGAGCTAAAGATCCAACCCGGCGCGGTGCAGCAAGGCCTCGCAGGAACGATCCGCTTGGCGCCGGATCTCGACGATGTCCAGGTGGGTGAGCTGTCCGTCTTCCACCAACTGCTCGCCGTCGACGAAGACGTGGCGCACGTTCGAGCGCGAGGCACTGAAAGCCACCAGATCGTGCAGGTCGGCTCGCGGCGAAGCCCACATCTCTGGCTGCGCCACGTCGAGCACCACGAGGTCGGCTCTTTTCCCGGCCTCTACCGTGCCGACTTGGCGAGCCAGGCCGAGGGCGGCGGCCCCTTCGCTGGTCGCCAAACGCAAAGCGTCGGCACCGGAAAATGATTGCGGTCCATGGCGTTCCATTTGCAGCAACGCGGCGAGGCGCAGCTCTTCGAAAGCGTCCAGGCGGTTACTACAGGCAGTCCCGTCGCAGCCGAGCCCAACTGGGATGCCAGCTTGCCGCAGGCCGACGACATCGGCGACGCCCGAGCCAAGCTTCAGGTTGGACGCAGGGCAATGGACCACCGCAAAACGTGCCGCTCGAAGCCGGTCGTAGTGTCGCGACTCCAGCCAGACACCGTGGGCGATCCGTAGATCTGCCTCCAGGATGCCCTGTTCATCGAAGTACTCGATCTCGTCTCGCCCCTGTTTCAGGCTACGGACCAGCTCGGTCTCCGCCTTCTGCTCCAAAGCGTGTGTATGCACCGGCCAGCCGCGACGCTCGGCGAGATCGCGCACGCCGCGCCACAAAGCGTCGGAGCCCGACAGAATGAAGCGGGGATTGACCGCATACTGCAGGCGGCCGTCGTTGGCTTGGTCGAACTCGTCACCCAACTGCTCTGTGGCACTGAGCACGGCATCGGTCTCGGCGGCCAGACCGGCGGGCAGTTGATCGCCAACATCCATCAGGCATTGGCCCGCCAAACCGCGCAGACGAGAGTCGACCATCGCTTGCAGGTAGCCGCGAGCACCGGGGCCGATACCGATGTCCTGGATCGTCGTCGTACCACCGAGCAAACACTCGGCCGCACCGAGCAAAGTGCACCAATAGGCGCTCTCGTCGTCGTGGGCGGCTTCCAGGGGCCAGATCCGCTGCCGCAGCCAATCGAGCAGCGGTCGTCCTTCGGCCAGAGCACGAAAGAAGGTTTGCCCCAGGTGCAGGTGACCCTGGACCAGGCCCGGTAAAATCAGCTGCCCTTGCACATCGAGCAGCCGAGTCCCAGGCATCACGGTCAAGGCGCGGCCGATCCCGGCTACCCTTCCACTGTCGAGCAAGACCTCCGCTTCACGAACCACCGCTTCGAGGCCCGAGGCCCCCTCTCCCGAGTCGGCCATGGTGAGAACGTGCCCACCGTAAAGCAGGACCGGCCGGGAGCTCGGTGCCTGAGACTCGGTGGCGGTCACCTAACGCAGCTTCTCTTCGACGAACTCGACGTGCTTGCGGATCTTGGGATCGTACTTCTTCAGCCGCAGCTTCTCGGTCGAGAGCTTCTTGTTCTTGGTCGTCGTGTAGAAGTAGCCAGTGCCGGCCGACGATGTAAGCTTGATCTTGTCACGCATATCAGATTCCTCAGAGAGCTAACGCGGCGATGCTGGCCGAGCGATTCGATCGCGACTCTATACGGTGGGGGAATGACCGCACGCTGCCTCAGGCGCTCAAGGAGAGCCTCCCGAGCAGGGTTTGCGAAGCGCCGGAGAGGATCACAAACCGGGGTCGGCAGACAGTGTCGAAAAGCAGACGTGTGGAGAGTTGAAGTGGCGGGGCCGACGGGACTCGAACCCGCGACCTCCGGCGTGACAGGCCGGCGTTCTAACCAGCTGAACTACGGCCCCGCATGAATTCTTTCAGAGGATCTTCCCAGAGTTTGGACAGTTCCATTGACAACTCGTTCGAGCTCCAAACCCCAAAACCTGGTGGGAGGTGTGGGACTTGAACCCGCGACCCCCTGCGTGTAAGGCAGGTGCTCTACCAACTGAGCTAACCCCCCTTGGGACGCCGGAGGCGGCTTATCTTAGGGAAGGTCGAGACGGAAGTCAACGACCGATTCAAGGTCGTTTTCGCCAATCTCTCGTCACCCTTAGATACGGCAACAATACGACCCCTCGAGACAGCCTCTCGAGGGGCCTGACGTCAATCGTACTCATGAGGAGGGCGGCGCCGCATTCACGTCGCGTCCGCTCACAGGCCCATTCACCCTCCACTAAATTACGGATATAGAGAAGTTTGTACACGACTGCTCACCATATGGGCATATTGACAGCCAAGCATAGTGGCGTATCCAAGTATGAATCAATCCAATTAAGCTAGACTCTATGC
>JBCCGX010000109.1:0-14158 GCA_039029035.1 Acidobacteriota bacterium
CCGGCGCGGTGATCGTCACACTCGGACCTCCGTTCACCGTGATGGTGATCGCTTCGGAGCTCTGCAGGCCGCCCGAGTCGCTCACTGTGGCAGTGATCACGTGGCTACCAACCGACAGAGACGACGTCGAGAACGAACCGCCCGTGCCGATCGCACCGTCGACATCCGACGTCCACGACAGACTGGCGGTCAGGTCACCGTCCTCAGGGTCGCTCGCCGTGCCGGTGA
Organism: Acidobacteriota bacterium; assembly: GCA_039029035.1. GTDB lineage: Bacteria > Acidobacteriota > Thermoanaerobaculia > Multivoradales > J023 > JAAELT01. Next base: position 229 of record JBCCGX010000109.1, read on the forward strand.
AGCTCACCGAGTCACCCGAGTTGAAACCCGAGCCGTCTACCGGCGCGGTGATCGTCACACTCGGTCCCGCGTTCACCGTGATCGTGATCGAGTCGGAGCTCTGTAGGCCGCCTGAGTCGTTGACTTCGGCGGTGATGACGTGGGTCCCGGCGGAGAGGGTCGAGAGGGAGAACGAGCCACCGCTGGGGCCGATGGTTCCGTCGAGATCCGAAGACCAGCTCAGGTTGACCGTCAGATCGCCGTCCTCGAAGTCGCTCGCCGTCGCCGCGAAGTCGATCGACACCCCGGTGTTGAAGGTCGAGCCGTCGAGCGGTGCACTGATCGTGACGCTCGGCGGGGTGTTGGTGACCTCGATCGAGACCACCGCGGAGCCCTGCAGCCCACCGATGTCGGTCACCGACGCGCTGATCACGTGCGAGCCGATCGACAGGTTGGCCAGGACCGAGCCTCCGGTGCCGAGGTTGCCGTCGAGATCCGACGTCCAGACCAGGCCGGTGGTCAGATCACCGTCCTCCAGATCGCTGGCCGTACCGGAGAAAGCGATCAGGTCGGCGGAGAAGAACGAGGCGCCACCGGCGGGGCTGAGGATGTTGACGGTCGGCGCGGTGTTGGCCGGCTCGATGGTGATGTTGACCGAGGCATCGTCGAAAAGGCCGCCCGAGTCGCTCACCGAGGCCGTGATCACGTGCGCGCCTTCCGACAACGTGCTCGTCTGCACCGTGCCGCCCGTGCCGAGGTTGCCGTCGACATCGGAGAACCACTGGATGCTGGTTGTGAGATCACCATCCTCGAAGTCGTTCGCCGTTGCGATCAGATCCACCGGGTCGCCAGCGGTGAAGAGCGCGCCGTCCGCCGGGGCGGTGATCACCGTCACCGGCGCCGTGTTGTCGACCTGGATCTGAATCCCTGCCTGGCTGCTGCGGCCACCGGCATCGGTGACCGAAGCGGTGATGAAGTGGGTTCCGATCGACAGGTTGGTGGAAAACGAGCCGCCCGTACCGATGATTCCGTCGACGTCCGACGTCCATTCGAGGTTGGCGCTCAGGTCGCCCTCCTCCGGATCACTGGCGGTGCCTGCGAACGCGATCAGGTCGGCGCCGACGAAGACCGAGCTATCAGCCGGCGAGGTGATATCGACACTCGGCGGGAAGTTGCTCGGTGTGACCACCAGGGCCGAGGCAAATGAGCCGTTCGGGCCGAAGCTATCGCTGTAGGAGGCCGAAACCTCGCTGCCCAACGGAGCTTGCAGCAGACCGTCGAACGGATCCACCGTCCCAGAGTCCTGCAGCTCGAAGGAGCCTTCGTAGACGCTGGTATCGACACCGGTCTCGGTCAGGAAGACATCCAGGTTGTCGCCGGTGGACGAGAACAGGCTGGCCATCGCGAAGTCCACCTGGCCGGGATTGCCCGCCGCGAAGTCCTCGACACGCAGATAGCCGGTGAGGCCGTTGTCGAGGGTCGTGACCTCGGCACCCAAGCCGTCGATGAAGGTAGTCCGCGACCCGCGGGTTCTCGCCGTTGCTTCGGATTGACCGAAGGCGTCGGCGTAGGTCGCCGTCAGGGTGTCGAAGGGATCGGGCAAGCCCGGATCATTACCTGTGGTGAGCACGCCGTCCCCCGGGAAGGCACTACCGCCATCGAGATTGATCGTGCCGGTGAAGACGCCGGTGTCCGCGCCAGTCTCGGTCAAGGTCAGCGGCTCACTATCGCCGGTGATCTCAGCCGCCACGTTGACCGACGTCACCTCGGCGCTCAGCGGATCGGAGTTGACGCCGTGGGCGATCACCTTGACATGCGCCTCGGAGCCCTGGAAGTAGACCGCCGCTGGCTGGCCCTGATCGTCGACAAAGAACGTCGCGCTGCCGACGATGGCCGCCCGATCGATGGCCGCCGGCAGGGTGCCGGTGAAGGGGAAGCGCTCGGCTTCGATCTCATCGCCCGCCACCGCGGCGAGCCGGCCGTCGAAGGTCGTGCCCGGCCCGAGATCGATCGATCCTTCGTAGACCGCCGTGTCGAGGCCGGTCTCATTCAGCAGCACCTGCTCGGAATCGCCGTTCGGCGCACGCACCGTGACGTCGACCACATCGATCTGCAGCGGATCGTTCACCGTGTGGTTGATCACGCGCAGGTAGACCGTATCGCCTTCGGCGTAGCTCTCGGTGTCCTGGCCGAACTCGTCGATCAGGAAGAGGCGCAGGGCGACGGTGTTGGCGGTGGCCGAGGCGCCGCCGAAGGTCGCCGTCACCTCGTCCGGTAGGAAGGCTGGGAGGTAGCTGTTCTCGGTCTCCAGAACCCCGTTGCCCACGGTACCAGCCTGGGTCGGCGGATCGATCCATTGGGTCGGGATCGTGCCCTCGAAGACGCTCGAGTCGGCGCTGGTCTCGGTCAGTACCAGGCTCTCCGAATCGGCAGCGTAGAGCGAGCTCAGGCTCACCGAGACCGTCTCCACAGCGAAGCTGTCCAGGTTGTCGCCGACGCTGGTCACCCGCACCCGAGCGACGTGACTCTCGAGCAGCTCTGAGGTCGGCAGGCCGGCCTCGTCGAAGAATCCCACCGCGTTCGCGGTGATGTCTGCATCGGTAAAGGAGCTGAAGCCCGAGCCCTCGGTGTAGGAAGCCGAGATATTGCCTCCGCCCTGAGTCTCCAGGCTGCCGTTAAAGGTCTCCGGCGTCGCGCTGTCAAGGAGATCGATGGCCGCCTCGTAGATACCCGAGCTCTTCTCGGTCTCGAGCAAGAAGAAGTCCAGATTGTCACCGACGCTCGAGAACAGGCTGACGTTCAAGCCTTCCTGCACACCGGGGTTGTTGAGGTTCTGATCCTCCACCCGCAGGTAGGCCGTGCTGCCCGTGGCGTAGGTGTCCGTCGCGTTGCCCGCCGCATCGAGGAAGGCGATGCGCGAGCCGACGGTACGCGCCGTGGCGATCGAGTCGCCGAAGAAGTCACTATAGGTGGCGAAGAGAGTGTCGCGATCGTCCGGTGCCGAGATGTTCTCGCTGGTGTCGAGAACACCATCGCCAGCCTGCGACGAACCGCGCCGGGTCGGCATCGAGCCTTCGAAGACCCCCGTGTCGCCGCCGGTCTCGGTCAGCGTCAGGAACTCCTGGTCGCCGGTGACCTCCGAGCTCATCGCCACCGACGTCGTATCGGCCCCCGGACCGACATTGGCCTCGTGGGCGATGACCCGCACGAAGACCGGGGCCCCTTGCAGATACTCGTCGGTCAGCTCGCCAGCCGGGTCGATGAAGAAGGTCGTGCTGCCGCCGACCAGCGCCCGATCGACCGCCGCCGGCAGGGTGCCGGTGAAGGGGAAACGCTCGGCCTCGATCTCTTCACCGGTGAACGTCGAGAGCTGGCCGTCGAACTGGATCGGTCCCAGATCCGAGGTCAGGCCGATCGAGCCTTCGAAGACCGCGGTGTCGAAGCCGGTCTCGTTCAGCAGCACCTGCTCCACATCGCCCGAGCTGAGGGAGCGGACCGTGACGTCGACCACATCGACCTGCAACGGATCATTGACCGTGTGGCTGATCACTCGCACGTAGGCCGTATCGCCGGCGGCGAAGCTCTCGGTGTCCTGCCCGAAGGCATCGATCAGGAAAAGACGTAAGGCGACGGTGTTGGCCGTGGCCGAGGCGCCACCGAAGGTCGCTGTCACCTCGTCCGGCAGGAAAGCCGGCAGGTAGCTGTTCTCGGTCTCCAGAATCCCGTTGCCGACAAGGCCCGCCTGGGTCGGCGGGTCGATCCATTGGGTCGCGATCGTGCCCTCGAAGACGCTCGAGTCGGCGCTGGTCTCGGTCAGCACCAGGCTCTCCGAGTCGGTGGCATAGAGCGAGCTCAGGGTCACCGAGACCGTTTCGGCCGAGAAGCTGTCGAGGTTGTCGCCGACGCTGGTCACCCGCACCCGGGCGACGTGGTTTTCGAGCACCTCCGAGGTCGGCAGGCCGGCCTCGTCGAAAAACTCCACCGAGGTCGCGGTGATGTCTGCATCTGCGAAGGAGCTGAAGCCCGAGCCCTCGGTGTAGGAAGCCGAGATATTGCCCCCGCCCTGGGTCTCCAAGGTGCCGTTGAAGGTCTCCGGCGTCGCGCTGTCGGCCAGATCGATCGCCGCCTCGTAGATGCCTGAGCTCTTTTCGGTCTCCAGCAGGAAGAAGTCCAGATTGTCGCCGACACTCGAGAACAGGCTGACGTTCAACCCTTCCAACACGCCGGGGTTGTTGAGGTTCTGATCCTCCACCCGCAGGTAGGCCGTACCACCGGTGGCGTAGGTGTCCGTCGCATTGCCCGCCGCATCGAGGAACGCGATGCGCGAGCCGACCGTACGCGCCGTGGCAGTCGAGTCGCCGAAAAAATCGCTGTAGATAGCGAAGAGGGTGTCCCGATCGTCCGGTGCCGAGATGTTCTCGCTGGTGTCGAGGACGCCATCGCCGGCCTGCGACGCACCGCGCCGAGTCGGCATAGAGCCCTCGAAGACCCCCGTGTTGCCGCCGGTCTCGGTCAGGGTCAGGAACTCCTGATCGCCCGTCACCTCCGAGCTCAGCGCGACCGACGTCGTATCGACTCCCGGGCCGGCATTGGCCTCGTGAGCGATGACCCGCACGAAGACCGGAGCCCCCTGCAGGTACTCGCCGGCCAGCTGGCCGGCCACATCAATGAAAAACGTCGTGCTACCGCCGATCAAAGCCCGATCCCTCGCCGCCGGCGAGGTGCCGGTGAAAGCGAAGCGTTCGGCCTCGACCTCCTCGCCGGTGAAGGCCGCGAGGGTGCCGTCGAAAGCAATCGCACCCGCGGTCGAGCTCAGGCTGATCGAGCCTTCGAAGACCGCGGTGTCGAAATTGGTCTCGCTCAGCAGCACCTGCTCGACATCACCCGAGTTGAGCGACCGGACGGTGACGTCGACCACGTCGATCTGCAGCGGATTGTTGACCGTGTGGCTGATCACCCGCACGTAGGCCACATCATCCGCAGCGAAGCGCTCGGTCTGCTGACCGAAAGCATCGATCAGGACGAGGCGCAGGCCGACAGTGGTGGCTTCGGCCGTAGCCGAGCCGAAGGTCGCTGTCACGACGTCTGGCAACGACAGCGGGATATAGCTGTTCTCGGTCTCCAGCACCCCGTTGCCTGGGATGCCGGCCTGGACCGGCGGATCGATCCATTGGGTCGCGATCGTACCCTCGAAGACACCCGTGTCGGCGCCGGTCTCGGTCAGCACCAGGCTCTCTGAGTCGGCGGCATAGAGCGAGCTCAGGGTCACCGAGACCGTCTCCGCCGCGAAGCTATCCAGGTTGTCGCCGGTGCTGGTCACCCGCACCCGGGCGACGTGACTCTCGAGCAGCTCTGAGGTCGGTAGGCCGGCCTCGTCGAAGAATTCCACCGCGTTTGCGGTGATGTCTGCATCGGTAAAGGAGCTGAAGCCCGAGCCCTCAGTGTAGGAAGCCGAGATATTGCCCTCGCCCTGAGTCTCCAGGCTGCCGTTGAAGGTCTCCGGCGTCGCGCTGTCAAGGAGATCGATGGCCGCCTCGTAGATACCCGAGCTCTTCTCGGTCTCGAGCAGGAAGAAGTCCAGATTGTCACCGACGCTCGAGAACAGGCTGACGTTCAACCCTTCCAGCACGCCCGGGTTGTTGAGGTTCTGATCCTCCACCCGCAGGTAGGCCGTACCACCGGTGGCGTAGGTGTCCGTCGCGTTGCCCGCCGCGTCGAGAAACGCGATGCGCGAGCCGATGGTCCGCGCCGTGGCGGTCGAGTCGCCGAAGAAATCGCTGTAGGTGGCGAAGAGGGTATCCCGATCGTCCGGCGCCGAGATGTTCTCGCTGGTGTCGAGGACGCCATCACCGGCCTGGGACGGGCCGCGTTGGGTCGGCATCGAGCCTTCGAAGACCCCCGTGTCGCCGCCGGTCTCGGTCAGCGTCAGGAACTCCTGATCGCCGGTCACTTCCGAGCTCAACGCCACCGACGTCGTATCGACGCCGGGGCTGCTATTGGCTTCGTGGGCGATCACTTGCACAAAAACCGGCGCCCCTTGGAGGTACTCGTCGGTCAGCTCACCTGAAGCGTCGACGAAGAACGTCGTGCTGCCACCGATCAGCGCCCGATCGGTCGCCGCCGGCAACGTGCCGGTGAAGGCAAAGCGCTCGGCTTCGATCTCCTCGCCGGTGGTCGAGGCGAGCACACCATCAAAAGCACTCGGGCTCGCCAGCGAGCTCAGACTGATCGAGCCCTCGAAGACCGCGGTGTCGAAGCTGGTCTCGTTCAACAGCACCTGCTCCACATCGCCCGAGGTGAGCGACCGGACGGTGACATCGACCACGTCGACCTGCAGCGGATCGTTGACCGTGTGGCTGATCACCCGCACGTAGGCCCGATCGCTCTCGGCAAAGCTTTCGGTCTCCTGGCCGAAGGCGTCGATCAAAACGAGGCGTAGGCCAACCGTAGTGGCGTTGGCCGAGGCCCCACCGAAGCTCGCCGTCACCACATCGCCCAGAAACGATGGGAGGAAGCTGTTCGACGTCCCGAGAAGGCCGTTGCCGACAGTGTTCGAGCCGAGATCCGGATCGATCCACTCCAAGGCCATTTGCCCCTCGAAGACCGCCGTGTCGGCGCCGGTCTCGGTCAGCACCAGGCTCTCCGAATCAGCAGCGTAGAGCGAGCTCAGGGTGATGGCGACCGTTTCAGTGGCGAACGGATCGAGATTGTTGGCCGAGCTGGCCACCCGGACCCGCACGACGTCGCTCTCGAGCAGTTGCGCGGTCGGCAGGCCAGCCGCATCGATGATCTCCACTGCTTCGCTGGTGATGTCTGCTTCGGCAAACGAGCTGAAGCCCGAGCCTTCGGTGTACGAAGCCTGAATCCCGCCGCCGGCTTGGGTCTCGAGAGTGCCGTTGAAGAAATCCGCCGTCGGACTGTCAGCCAGCTGAACGGAAGCCTCGTAGATACCGGAAGTCTTGTCGGTCTCCAGCAGAAAGACATCGAGGCTGTCACCGACGTTGGAGAAGAGGTTGAGATTCACCCCTTCGAGAACCCCCGGATTGTTGAGGTTCTGATCTTCCACCCGCACGAAGGCGATCCCACCCGTGGGGTAGGCCGACGCCGGGTTGCCCGCCCCGTCGATGAACGACAGACGCGAGCCGACGGTGCGTGCCGTGGCACTCGATTGTCCGAACGGGTCGAAATATGTAGCGACCAGGGTGTCGCGCGGGTCGGGTCCCGAAGATTCCGTCGTCTCGAGCACACCGCTGCCCGGCTGCCCCGAGTTGCGCTCGGTTGTGATCGAGCCCTCGAAGACACCGCTGTCAGCGCCCGTCTCAGTGAGGGTCAAGGTCTCGGTATCGGCGCTGGCCAAGGAGCTCAACTGAACCGTCGTCTGCTCCTGGACGGTCGGGTTGACGTTGGCATCGTGCGCCACCACGCGCACGAAGACCAGCCCGCCTTGCAGATACTCGGAGGTCAGCTCGCCGGCGGCGTCGATGAAGAACGTCGCGCTACCGCTGATCGTCGCCTGGTCGATGGCCGCTCCGGGGATCTGGAGAAACTCGTAGATCGCGGTGAGGGCGTCACCGAAGGTGGCATCGAGCAAGCCATCGTCCGGCAGGGCACCAGCGCCCAGGTCGACGGAACCTTCGAAGACACCGCTGTCGAAGCCCGTCTCCTGCACGAGCACTCTCTCGGAGTCGCCCGAGCCGGAAGCCACGACGCTCGCTAGCAGCGTGTCGAGCTGTTGTGGATCGTTGCCGTTGTTGTCGAGCACCCGCAGGTACACCGTATCGCCAGCTGGGTAGACCTCGGCATCGCGACCGGCGGCGTCGAGAAAGAAGATTCGCGACGCCACCACGGTGGCTTCGGCACTGGCGTTGTTGGAGCCGGCGGTCACCTTCTCGAAGGCGTAGGTGGGCGGCCCGAGGTTGACCAGCTCGACGATTCCGTTCTGGAGAACACCCGGGCTGCTCGTCGCCAGGGGGATCGAACCTTCGAAGGTACTGCTGTCGATGTCCGTCTCGGTCAGGACGAGATCTTCGGAATCGTCGGCGGCGAAGGTGCCCAGACTGATCACCACGGTCTCGATGCTGGCCGGATCGATGTTGTCGAAATCGGAGAAGAGCCGCAGCCGTGCCGTGCCGCCTTCCAGCAGCTCGTCCGTCGGCGCGCCCGTGGCGTCGATGAAATCGAGCTGCTCAGCCACGATAGTGGCCGTGGCGCTGGGGACCGAGTAACCGAAAACATCAGCGTAGGAGGCCGTGAACTGCTCGCCAACCAACGCTTGGAGAGTGGTGTCGTAGCTCGTCGGCGGCGACAGGTCCTGCAGCTCGATGAAGCCCTCGAAGACACGGCTACCGATCTCGGTAGCGCTCAAGAACACTTCCTCGACATCGCCACCGCTGGTGGTGACACTGACGAAGGCGTAATCGATCGCATCGTGATCCTCGACGCGCAAGTAGACCCGTGAGCCGGTCGGATAGGTGCTGGCGGCGTTGCCGAAAGCGTCGAGCAGCTCGAGCCTCGCGCCGAGGGTCGACACGCTGTCGGACGACTGGCCGAAGGCGTCGGTGTGGGTCGCGACGACGGTGTCGAAAGCCACCGGCGGCCCCGGATCCTGGGTCGTCTCGAGCCAACCGTTGCCGATGACGACGAGGCTCGAATCCAACGGCAGGCCACCCTCGAACACGCCGGTATCGAGGCCGGTCTCGGTGAGCGAGATCGACTCCGAATCGCCACTCAGCAGCGCCTGCATCTGGCTCGACGTGACGTCGGCGGTGAAGGCGTCGACGTTGGCCCCATGGTCAACGACGCGAACCCGGGCTTCGGTGTGCTCGAGGAGCTCTGTTGCCGGCTCGCCGTCGGCGGCGACCAGCGTTGTCAGACTGCCGACCAGCGTCGCCTGGCCAACCGATTCATCGGGGTGGACGAGGTGTGTATGGCGTGCCTCGATGGTCTCGCCAAAGGTGGCGTCGAGAGCCCCATCGTCGGGCAGGCTGCCCGGGCCAATCGCGACCGAGCCTTCGAAGGTGCCGGTGGCGATACCGGTCTCGCTGAATTGGACTAACTCGGAGTCGCCGGAGCCCAGGGCCGTGAGGGTGACCGTGGTCGTGTCGAAGGCGGCCGGGTCGCCGTCGGCCTCCGGATCGATGACCCGAACGCGGGCCTGATCGAGCACTGCAGCCGAGCTCGTCGGCTGGCCGAAAGCATCGATAAAGACGGTGATCGAGCCCACCAGATCGGCGCTGGCGGTGGCGGTCCCGGTCGCGTAGTCCGCGTCAATCGTGTCGCGGGAGAATGGCGGGCCGAAATCAGTGCTGGTCTCCAACACCCCAAACTGGCTGGGCGGATCGCCGAGCGCCAGGTCGATCGAGCCTTCGAAAACGCCGGTGTCGTCACCGGTTTCGCGCAGGTAGACGACCTCGGCATCGCCCGACACTTGCGTCGACAGGCTGACCACCACCTCTTCGGCAAAGCCAGGATCGATGTTCGCCGCGGCATCTTCGACCCGCAGGGTCGCGGCGGTGGTTTCGAGCACCGTCGAGGTGACTTGCCCCTCGCCATCGATGAAGGCCAGCGTTTGGGCCGAAGCTGCTGCCGGCAGCATCAACAGCGAAAGGATCGCGATCGTCTTGAAGAATCCCTTGGGCAGGAAGAACCGTCCGAGCATTATCGATCTCCTCAATACAAGCTATAGGGGAGGATGGTCTTTGGGAGTGAGCACCGTCTTGGAGTGAGCACCGTCTTGGAGTGAGCACACCGTCTTGGAGTGAGCACCGTCTGGAATCAGTACAGCTAGGAATCAGCACAGAGTGGACAGACCCATCAAACATCGAGCCGAGCCGAATCAACAGACGACAGCTCACCTCGTAGCCGCGCCATCGACGCGCTACAGTGGCTATCGGGCCCCAGGTCGATTCGAGTGATCTATCGGGATAGATCGGTTAGCAGAATGATGCCTTCATCAGGCAGCGAGAGATTGATGTCCGTCTAGTTACTAAGGCGGTAACCAGCAACAAAAGGGATCAATTTGATAGCAAGAAATTTTCGCTGCGAACTCAACTAAATTTTCGCCACACAGGCTGCGCCATCAAGGCGTCAGTAGCGCCTCGAAAACGACCTACAGGGGGCCAATTGATGACCGGCCCGTCGCCGTCACAGATCTTCCAGGCGGAGGATTACACCCATCATTACGACGCGCCCGACCCCGTCGCTGGGCTCACTCCGCCTGGACGCTGAAGCGGCCCTGGCGCCGGTTGCGTCCGAGCTCGAAGGCGTTGGTCACCGGACTGTAACTCGCCTCTAGGCGGGCGCGATAAGGCTCGAAAGTCACCGCGATGGCCGGCGGCATGTTGCCTTGCCAGGGGATTCTGCGGCGGTCTGATTCCATCGCTTCGATCTCCGCTTGCAGAATTGCGCGCTGCTCGCCGGTGCTGCCGTCCGAGGGCAGAGACTGTAGCTGGTTACGCAGCATTTGTAGCAGGTCTTTGCGCACCCGCCCCATGAAGGCGCTGCTCATCTGCGGACCGAAGCCGGAGTCGTCCGCCGAGCCGGCGTTCTCCGGGCCGTCGGTCGGCGCATGGCCGAGCCACGAGTAATAGGCCAGGGCATAGATGTAGGTGTACTCACCCAGACCCATCCCCTGGGCCAACAGCGCCTGATTACGCGCTTCGAAGATCCGCCCGAGCCGAGCACCCAGGCTCATCGACGAGCGGGTGATGCGAAGGACCGATCGCATTTGCTCGACGAAGCCCTGGGCTTCGAGCTCGCGGGCCGCCTCGGGATTCATGGGGATCTCGGCAAACGTCACCTCGACATGCTGACGGGCCGGTGCCGTCGCGTCGCGGATGGCGAGAAAGGCCTCGATCCGCGCCTTCGGGACAACCCCATCCGGCGGCGGGACATACTCGCTCGAAGCGCCGAATCGTTCTTCGAGACTCGTTCTGGTCTCGACCGCGGCGTCGAAGCCGCGGGTCGTCTGCTGGGCGAACCGTACCCCGAGGACACCAAGGCCGACAGCGATCAGTGTCATCGCCAAACAGCCCAGGCCACATCCCCAAAACCAACCGGAGTGCTTTTTCGCCATGGATCTCCTCCAGCTCCGCGCCGCCCGTGATCAGGCTTCGGCGATCTTGACCTCGATCTCCTTCCACTTGCCCTGCCGAAAACGCCCGATCGACAGCACGCAGCGTACGAAGTGCCCCAGCACCACGGCAAACCAGATATCCGCTGGCTGCAAGCCCCGCACGGCGTTGATCACCGCACAGAGCGACAGCGGCAGTATGAGCTGAGAGATGAGGGAGATGAACATCGGACTGCGGGTATCGCCGGTACCTTGCAAGCCGCCAGTGTAGGAGAGCGCGATGGTGAGGAACACCCCGGAGAGGCTCAGGTAGACCAGCAACTGCTGACCGAGGCTAAGGACAATGGGGTCCTCCATGCCGAAGATCCCGAGCAGGGTCTGCGGAATGATCAAGAAGAGCAAGCCGGTCGGCACCGCGACCGACAAGCCCAAGAGGGCCGAGGAGCGTGGCGCGATGGCAGCTCTCTCGGGCTGCTCGGCCCCCAGATTCTGGCCCGCCACGGTGGCGGCGGCGGCGAGGAGCGCCGTCGACGTCCAGGTGATCAGTGAGAAGAGCTGGGTGTAGCCGACCGCAAATGCGGCCTGCGCCTCGGCACTCCTCTCCAGCAGACCGACGTAGCGCATCATCAGCACTCCGCCGATGTTCATGGCGATGCCTTGGAAGCCGGTCGGCAGGCCGAACTTGACCACCTGCGAGATGATCGTCCAATCCGGCAGCCAACGTTTCAGACCGGTGAAGCGCACCACCAAGGCACCGCGGAACACCAGATAGAAGGCGATCCCCGCCACGATGCCGGTGGCGATCACCGTGCCCATGGCGGCGCCGCGGGTGCCGAAGGCGGGGATCGGCCCCAGGCCGCGAATCAAGATCACGTTGAGCGTCAGGTTGAGGATGGTCAGCAGGATGCCGAGCCGCATCGGGGTGCGGGCGTCGCCGGCAGCACGCAACGCACCCCCGAACATGAAGAAATGCATCATCCCCAAGCTGAAGACGAACAGAATACGCAAGTACGGCAGGGCCTCTTCCTGCACGCCCGGCGTCGCATGCACCAGGCCGAGAAGATCCGGTGCCAGCAGGTAGCCGAGGGGCGCAAAGATGAATAGGCCGATGAAGGTCGAGGTCAGGAAGACCTGATAGACGACCCGATTGACCTTCTCCGCCTTGCCCGCACCGGCGAAGCGCGCCACCAGAACAGACATCCCGGAGTACAACGAACTGATGAAGATCACCACCACCAGGAAGATCTGCCAGCTGACGCCGATCGCAGCGTTGGCCTCGAAGCCGACGTAGCGACCGACCATGACGTGGTCGACCACGCCCTGCACTCCGGCGAAGACGTTCTGTAGCATCGTCGGCCAGGCGATCTTCCACACCGCCGAATGGATCGGGCCTTCGGTGATGGAGCGATCGAAAGAGGGTTGTTCGGCCATGACGGCGAGGGAAGAGATCGTAGGAGCGTCGCTCGATCCGATAGCGTTGCGTAATCCGAGGCGCATTCTGTCGGATTCGCAACCGCCCTGCCACTTACGGCGGCCAGAGGGGCGGGGTTGCATCATGCCCTGGCGATCGCCGGGCATGAAAACCCGGCGATCTCGAGGCCGAGGCCGAGTCAGTGCTCGAAGTGGCTCGACAAGGGCACCACGTCTTCCGGCCGTTGATCGCCGAACAACAGGCGGCCATCGTGGAAGCGGGCGTCACGCAACGCCAGAGCGAGGACTTCACCCAGTTGGCTGACTGGGGTGACCTCGATCGAGTCGAGGATCTCCCGCGGTAGATCCTCCAGGTCGCGCTCATTCTCCCGCGGCAGGAGAAACCGGCGGATACCGGCACGGACGCCACCGAGAATCTTCTCCTTGACGCCACCGATCGGTAGCACCCTGCCGTTCAAAGTGATCTCGCCGGTCATCGCCAGGTCGTGCCCCGCCGGCCGCTGCGACAGACTCGAGACCAGAGCGGTGGCCATAGTGACGCCGGCGGACGGCCCGTCTTTGGGAATAGCACCCGCCGGTACATGGATGTGGACATCGCGCTCGAAGTCCTGTGGGTCGATGTGCAATGCCTCGGCGTTGGAGCGGGCGTAAGACCACGCGGCGCGGGCTGATTCTTTCATCACATCGCCGAGCTGACCGGTGAGCACCAGCTCGCCCTTGCCCGGCATGGTGGTGGCCTCGACGAACATGATGTCGCCCCCCGCCGGGGTGTAGTACATACCGGTGGCGACGCCGACCTGATCGTGCTCAGCCATCTTCTCCGGGTGGACCTTGGGCCGCCCTAAGAGATCCGCCAGGTTGCCGTCGTCGACCCGCAGGCTGTCGATCTCGCGGCCGGCGATCTTGCGCGCCACCTTACGCGCCAAGCGGCCGATCTCGCGCTCGAGCTGGCGCACCCCGGCTTCGCGGGTGTACTCCGAGATCAACTTGCCGAGGCCCACCTCTGTGAGGTCGATCTGGCTCTCGGTGAGGCCGTTGCGCCGCAGCTGGCGCGGCACCAGGTATTGGCGGGCGATCTCCAGTTTCTCTCCCTCGGTATAACCCGAGAACTCGATCATCTCCATACGATCCAGCAGCGGCCCGGGAATGTTCTGCAGGAAGTTGGCGGTGCAGACGAAGAGCACCTCGCTCAGGTCGTAAGGGATGCCCAGGTAATGATCGGTGAACGAGTCGTTCTGAGCCGGATCGAGGACCTCGAGCAGAGCCGACGCCGGATCGCCTTGGAACGAGACGCCGAGCTTGTCGATCTCATCGAGCAGAAAGACGGGATTCTTGGTCCCGGCCTGCTTCATGCCCTTGATGATGCGACCCGGCATCGCCCCGACATAGGTCCGCCGATGGCCCCGGATATCGGCCTCGTCGCGGGCACCACCGAGGGAGATGCGGACG
>JBCCGX010000110.1:0-14047 GCA_039029035.1 Acidobacteriota bacterium
GCCCGCGAGAGCAATCTCGGGGTGCTCGACTGGCTCGATACGACGAGCCGTAAGCTGATCGAAGAGCTCGCCGCCAGCGGCCGTTCGTCGCTGCTCGAATCGCTGCAGGCGGACTATCGGTCCGGCACCGACGAGTCTTAGTCCCCAGTGTAGGGGGCGCGAGCGACCAGGTCGATCTCCACCAGGGCGCCGGCGGGCAGAGCCGCGACCTGCACCGTCGAGCGAGCTGGCCGATGGTCGCCCATGGCTTCGCCATAGATCGTGTTGAGGGTGGGGAAGTCGGCCATGTCGACGACGAAGATGGTCGCCTTCAGCACGTCGTCGAAGGTGCAGTCGGCGGTGGCGAGCACGGCTCGTAGGTTCTTCAGTACCTGGCGTGCCTGGCCTTCGAAGCCACCGTCGACCAGCTGGCCGGTCGCCGGGTCGATACCCACCTGGCCGGAGGTGTAGATGAAGCGGCCAGATTTGATGGCTTGGGAATAGGGGCCCAGGGCAGCCGGAGCTTCGTCGGTGTGGAGGGTCTTCATCGTCGTCACCTTCTAGTCGGTGGGTCCGTCGTAAATGCCAATGTAGGGCAGGTTGCGGTAGTAGTCGTCGTAGTCGAGACCATAGCCGATGACGAAGTGGTCTTCGATCTCGAAGCCACGATAGTCGATCGGCACCTCGACCTCGCGCCGTACCGATTTGTCGAGCAGGGCACAGAGCTTGACGCTGCGAGCGCCGCGGAAACGCAGCAAGTCGAGGATGGTCCGCAGGGTATAGCCGGTGTCGACGATGTCTTCGATCAGCAGCACGTCGGCGCCGCGGATCCACAGATCGATGTCTTTCTTGATCCGGACCTCGCCCGGTGAGGTCTTGCCGCCGTAGCTCGAGGTTTGAAAAAAGTCGACCTGCACCGGTACGGTCATCTGCTTGAGCAGATCGACCATAAAAAAGACCGAGCCTTTGAGAACTCCGACGGCGATCAAACGCTCGCTATCGCGATAGTCCTGGTCAATCTGTTTCGCCAGCTCGGTGACGCGACTTTCGAGCTCGTCGCGCGGGATCAACACACGGGGGTTGGAAATTCGCTTTGGCATATTCATCGTTTACAATGGGTTTTCGTCGCTCGTCTTGTCGACTTCTCACTTCAGCGGGTCGCCCGGCCCCAGATTCGAGGTCAGGATGTCAGCTCAGGATCTCAATCGCGTCCACCGACGCTATATCGTCGTCTCCAACACCTTCAAGTCGGCCTGGACCTTCCACCAATTCATCCAGGGCCTTCGCAAGGTCTTCCCCGAAGTGCCCGCGGTCGACTATCCGGCAGATTTCCAGAGCGTCTATGGTGATCTCAAACGGGTGTCGGAGAACCTCTCGGAAACCTCACTCGACACGGCCAGAGGGCAGCTCGACCATATCGATCAGCAGCTGCAGCCCCTCGTCCAGGAGCTGCTCAACGTCGACGAGCGAGTCTCTCCCGGCAAGTTGCGGCAGTTCTTTCAACGGGTCAAGCACTTCGAAGACAACATCCTAACTCAGTTGGTCAAGTTCTACCTCTACTCGCGCCAGAACGGACGGTGGAATCCGGACCATATCGACAAGGCAGACTTCCTGTCGACCAAGGTGGCGGAAGAGTACAACGACAGCCGGGTAGCGTTCATGTTGCGCGACCGCACCCAGCTGCGGGAGCTGGCCCAGGGCTTCTGGTCGGCGCTCGGTGTCGCGGCCCCGGCAGAAGCCGAGGTCGATGCCTGGTGTGCCGAGATCAAGAACCTCGAGCAGGAGATCCGAACGATCGATTCGATCGACGAGTTGCACCAGCACAGCTTGATCCAACGTTACCGGGAGCTCAAGCACAGTCTGGGGGATATCTTCTTTCAGCCTCGGGTCTGGCACGCCGTGCTGGAGGCCAACCTGGTGCTCAAGAACCACATCCAGCAGCTCTACCGGCGCGACGAGCAACGGATCATCGCCGAGTATCAGCATGTCTTCGAGCTCGAGCGCGACGTGCCGGTCGACGTGCAGCTTGGGGAGGAGCTGTCGCAGTTCCGCGACGCGGTGGAGCGCTTCGAGGACCAGCTCCAGGGCGAGAACGTGCGCGTGGCGGAGCTGGCCCAGCTACGGGAGAAGGTGCGCGAGCTGGTTCCGAAGCTGCAGCCGAGCTCCGACGACGAAGACACGCTCGTCGTGCCGGTCGAAGCGCGAGAGGATGCGCCGGTGGCCGATGTGTCCGAGGCCGATCTCGAAGAGGAGATCGTGGCCGAGTGCTACAAGGCGATCGTCGGCGCCCTCGACGACACCAACCCCACCATCGAGCCGAAGAAAATCGCGCTGCAGCCGGAGATCTTCTCTCTCGGCCTGGGGCCGCGCGAAGTCGTCGCCTACCGCCGACTCTTCAGTGGCGCGACTTGCGATCGGAGTCTCGAGCAGTTCATCCTCCGGTCCGCTGCCTTGCGGGCGCTGGTCGAGCAGCAGGTGGAGGAGATCAAGGGCATCCTCGACGATACGGCGGCGACCCGCGAGGCGCCGGTCTACAAGGCTGCCCGCCAGACCGTGCGCCTGGGCGATCTCTTTCTGCGCCGCTTCGAGCATCGGCTCGAGCAGACAATCTTGAGTGGCGACGGTCAGGAGGCGCGAGCCCTTCAGGTGCTGAAGATGCGCATGATGCGCGCCTACTCCGGTCTCTGGCTACTGATCTACCGCAACTAGAGCGCCGAGCGCCGCGGATCCACGACCCGTGGTCCTGATCCTGCGAGTTCCGCAGCCCGGCGCCACCCATCCAACAGGACCGACTGTCGGTCATCTGCGGATGAGATCTAGCTCGCTTCGGTCGGCACCGCCGGCAGGGACAAGATAAAGCGCGTGCCGACGCCGACCTGGCTCTTCACCGACAGGCTGCCGCCGTGTAGCTCGACCAGGCGGCGAGCGATCATCAGGCCCAATCCGCTGCCGCCGGCTTCTTGACCGGCCTTGCCCTGCTCGAAGGTGCCGAAGATCTCTTCCAGCTCCTCGGGCGGGATGCCGATGCCCTGGTCTTCGACCTCGATGTGGGTTTCCTCGGGCGAGTGGGCGACACCGCGCAGGGCGATACGACTGCCGGACTCGGAGAACTTCACCGCGTTCAGCACCAGGTTGGTCAGGGCCTGGCCGAGGCGCTGCGGATCGGCGTCGATCTCGAGCTCTGGGGGTGTCTCGATGACCAGCGCGATGCGCTTGTCTTCCGCCGCCAGGCGGGCCACCGGCAGCGCTTCCTCGAGCAGCGACTTGACCGTGGCACGGCGCGTGCGCAGGGTGATCCTGCCGGTCTCGATGGCCTTCGAATCGAGCAGCTCGCTGAGCAGTTGGCTCAACCCTCGACAAGCGTCGAACATCAGGTCGAGACTGCGGGTCAGGGTTTCCTGATCGAGGTTGTCGGCCTTGAGGCGCAGCAGCTCGCTGGTGCCTTGAATGACGGTCAGGGGGCCGCGAATGTCGTGCGCTGCGATGCCCAGCAGCTCATCCTTGGCCTCCGCCAGCCGGCCGATCTCGTGCGCCTGGCGAGTGATCTCGGCGGTGCGTTCGTCGACCAGCTCCTCGAGATTACGATTGAGCTCCGCCAGCCGCTCGCGCGCTTCCACCAACTGCTTGTTGGAGCGGTGCAGATCCTCGATCCGCGACACGTTCTCGAGCACCGCCGAGACATGGTTGGCGGCGATCCCCAGGATGTTCAGGTCGCGGCGACTGAAGGGTGGCATGCCGAGGCGATCGACGTAGAGTACTGCCAAGGGTCGGCCATCGCAGCTGACCGGCGCCGCGATGGCGGTTTCGATACCCGAGATGCGGGCGCTCACCGAGGCCGAGAAGCGTTGGTCTTCCTCCAGCGAGCTCGACAGGATGGCGCTATTCGAGCGCGCCGACTCGGCGGCGAAAGTGAGGCTCGGCGGGCGCACGTCCGGCGCACCATCGATGTCTTTCCAGCTGTCGTCCTCGGTCGGGCGCAGAATGAAAGCCCTGGCGCGACGGAAGGCACGCTCGAGGACATCCCGCACGCTGCGCAGGACTTCCTCCCGGTCACTCGCCGAAGGCAGGGTCTCGAAGAGGTTGCGCAGCAGCAGAATGTAGTGGTCTTCGGCGAAATCGAGGCTGCGGTCGCGACGCAGCTCGTCGAGGTTGATCTTGAGCGTTTGGCCGCTCCGGCCACGCTCGTCGACCGGCAGGCTCACCTCTTGGGTGGAGTCGTCGGCAAAGCTCGACGACGGTGAGCCCGAGACCAGAATGGTGGCCCGGCCGATCTTGATCTGATCGCCATTGTGCAGAAGGGTTTCGACCACCTGTCGGCCGTTGACATGAGTGCCGTTCAGGCTGTTCAGGTCGCGGATGCGGATGCCATCGGAGCCGTTGAAGATCTTGGCGTGGATGCCCGACATGGTGGGCTCGTTGAGCTGGATGTCGGCGTCCTCGCGGCGGCCGATGATCAGCTGCTTGCCGGCCCAGGTGACGCGGGAATGCTCCCTCGACTTTTCGTAGGCGATGAACTTCATGGGGGCGTCGCAGCGGATCGGGCGGAAGAGGCGGCGCGGTGCGGAATGGCCCGCCCCTGCCAGGAAACCTGGTTGCGTCCGAGCTCTTTGGCTCGATAGAGCTCTTTGTCGGCGCGGTCGAAGAGGGAGGCGGCAGAGTCTTGCGCCCGCAGCATGGCACCGCCGACGCTGGTGCTGGTGCGCAGGTCGGGCCTCGAAGGCACGGCCCGTAGACGCTCGGCGTGGGCACGGATGCGCTCGGCGCGGTCCACCGCTCGTTGTGGGTCGATCTCGGTCAAGACGATGGCGAACTCGTCGCCGCCGAAGCGGCAGGGGAGATCGCTCGAGCGCACGCAGTCGGTAATGATCGAGCCCAAGGCGCGCAAGACGGCGTCGCCGATGGCGTGTCCGTGGGTGTCGTTGACGCTCTTGAACTCGTCGACGTCGACCAGAATCAGGGCCAGGCCGGTGCCGGTGGCGTGGGCCCGCTCGATGAATTTGTCCAACTGGCGATCGAGGCAGCGCCGATTGTAGAGCCCGGTGAGCTCGTCGGTGTTGGCCAGAAGCTCCTGGTAGTCGACCTCCTCTCGTGTCCGCCTGAGATAGTCGAGGGTGCTCTCCAGCTCGCGATTCTTGCGAGTCAGGCTCTCGATCAGGCGGTTCTCCGACGCCAGCAGGTAGCCGCAGGTATGCCGCAGGAGACGCACCAGGAGGCGCGGCTGATCCTGGTAGAGTCGGTCAAAGGCGGCTTCGTCGATCACCCGCATGAGGCAGGGGCTGGTGGTGCGCGCAGTGGCCGAGCGCAAGTGGCGCCCGGTGACGAAAGCGAGCTCACCGAACACGTCGCCGGCACCGAGTTGCTTGCCCGAGACCCCATCGGCGAAGGTGAGCTCGACGCTGCCCTCTTCGAGGACGAACATGCTGTCGCCGTACTCGTCGCGTTGGAAGAGGATCTCGCCCGCCCCGTAGCGCTGGGCTTCGCCGGCGGTGCAAATCGCCGCGACCTCTTCGGGCGAAAAGCCGCTGAACGGCGGGCTTTCGTTGGGCTGCGCGGAGGAGCTCATGGGGTGGCGGTTGGGTGAACTCGGCGACACTGCTGCGCGAGCGGGTCTTCGAACCTACGAGCGACCGATGCGAGCTTCCTCGGCTGCGACAGGACCTCGCAGGCTGTTTCGGAGCCTCCATGGTAGCAGATGGAGGGACCTGGTCTCTGTGCTTTGCGTCCCTTTCGTCTATAGTTTCTTCGCCGCGCGATAGATAGAATAATGGCCATCACAGCGGAGGACAGTGGCGCACCAAGGCTCGGCCCGCAAGCACCGGCCAACCGAATCGGCACGCTTAGACCGCTCGCGGCCGTGCCTGCGCTGCCCTGGCCGCCGAGGCAAGAGGAAGGTTGATGGCAGTCAAGCTCAAAGACGTTGTCGAAGAGATGAAGGCGACTCTCGCCGCGGGCAATGGCCTGGACCCACGCCAGAAGGCGGACAAGATCCTCGATCTGGCCGGCAAGTTTCTCGTCGCGGCCTTGGCCGGTGCCGATCGCAACGGCCAGACCGCCATCCTGATGGTCGATCAGGATTTGAGCCATCTGGCTTTCGCCTACCCGGAGCATCTGGCCCGCGGCAATGTGCTGCCGATCGACAACAAGAGCTTTGCCGGCCAGGTGGTGCTCAACAAGACGATCCTGACCGAGAACAACGTCCCCAAGGAGCCCCACAAGGACTTCTTCGAGCGCATTCCCGATCCGGCGGGCAACGTCTATTCGATCCAGAAGATGATCGCGTCACCGCTGTTCGGCCGCGACGGGGAAGTCATCGGAGTGGTGGAAGTGAGCCGATCTGGCAACGAGAATGCTGGCCCTGACGCCAACTTCACGCCCCGGGACGCCCAGAACCTAGAGAAGAGTTGCCGCGTCTTCGCACCTTTCATCGCCCACACCTGGGTGCGGGAACGCTGGTAACCTAGGCGGGACGAGACAATAGCCAACGACCCATGGGGAGAACCGGAGCATGAAAATCAATCTCCGCCGTGAGCGCGACGAGGAAGTCACCATCGTCGATCTCGACGGCAAGCTGACGATCGGTGACGGTGACGTGCAACTGCGCCAGGAGATCCAGGACCTGCTCGACGATGGCGTCAAGCGGATCCTGATCAATCTCAAGGACGTCAAGGCGATGGATTCCTCCGGCCTTGGTGAGCTCGTCCGGGTACGGGCCAACGCCAACAATGCGGATGCCGTGGTCAAGCTGCTGCACGTCGAGGACAAGGTCCAGGAAGTGCTCGAGATGACCCGGCTGATCGGTGTCTTCGATACCTACGACGACGAGATCGACGCGCTGGCCAGCTTCCGCGACGCCTGATCCACGGTGCTGGCTGGCTCGGCCGGTGTCTCGGGTTCATAGCCCAGATTGGGTGCCAGCCAGCGCTCGGCCTCGCTGAGGCGCAGTCCACAACGCTCGGCGTAGGATGCGACCTGGTCGCGACCGAGGCGTCCGACGGCGAAGTAGCGTGCCTCGGGGTGGCCGATGTAGATGCCGCTGACCGCCGCCGTCGGCACTGCGGCATAGCTCTCGGTGAGCTGCAGACCGGCCTGCTGCTCAGCGTCGAGCAGGCGCCACAGGTGACCCTTCAGAGTGTGGTCCGGGCACGCCGGGTAGCCGAAAGCGGGGCGGATGCCACGGTATTTCTCGGCGATCAGATCGTCCTTGGAGAGGTTCTCGCCTGTGCCGTAGCCCCAGGTCTCTCGCGCCCGCTCGTGCAGCCATTCGGCCAGTGCCTCGGCCAGGCGATCGGCCAAGGCCTTGACCATGATCGCACGATAGTCGTCGTGCTCAGCCTCGTAGCGCGCCACCATCTCGTCGACCCCGATGCCGGCGTTGACGGCGAAGGCGCCGAGATGGTCGTCCACGGCCGAGCCGGCCGGCGCGACGAAATCTGCCAGCGAACGGTGGGCTTTCTTGTCGTCGAGCTTGGCCTCCTGCTGGCGCAGCATGGGGAAGCGCATGAGCTCGCGCGAGCGGCCGGCGTTTTCGAACAGGACGATATCGTCCGCCTCGGTGTGGGCTGGCCAGAAACCCCACACGGCGCGGGCGCGCAAGAGCTTGTGCTCGACGATCTCGTCGAGCATCTGGCACGCGTGGTCGTAGAGCTCCCGTGCTGCGGCGCCGTATTGCGGATGATCGAGCACTTTGGGGAAGCGCCCCTTGAGCTCCCAGGCGGTGAAGAAGAAGGTCCAGTCGATATACGGGACGATCGTCTCCAGGGGCACGTCATCGAGCACCTGGCGGCCGATTACCGCCGGCGTCGGCACATCCTCGGGCCGCCACTCGATCGCCAGGTGATTGGCCCTTGCCGCCTCGTAGGCCACTAAGGGCTTGCTGCGGCGCTTGCCGTAGACCTCGCGGAGCTCGGCTTGAAGGTTGCGGTTGGCGTCGGCAAAGGCCGCTTTCTCCTCCGGGTCGAGCAGCTTCGCCACCACGCCCACGGCGCGCGAAGCGTCGAGCACGTGCACCGTCGCGCGGTCGTAGTGCGGTGCGATCTTGATCGCCGTGTGCTGCTTGGAGGTGGTGGCGCCGCCGATCAGCAGCGGCAGGTCGAAGTCGCGCCGCTGCATCTCCTTGGCGACGTACTCCATCTCCTCGAGCGACGGCGTGATCAGGCCTGACAGGCCGATGACATCGACTTGCTTGTCGATCGCGGTTTCGAGGATCCGCTCGGCCTGCACCATGACGCCGAGATCGACCACTTCGTAGTTGTTACAGCCCAACACCACGCCGACGATGTTCTTGCCGATGTCGTGCACGTCGCCCTTGACCGTGGCGAGCAGCACTTTGGCCCGCGCCTTGGCCTCGGCGCCCTCCTTCTCCTTTTCCATGTAGGGCTCGAGGTAAGCCACCGCTTTCTTCATCACCCGGGCGCTCTTGACTACCTGGGGGAGGAACATCTTGCCGGCGCCGAAGAGGTCGCCGACGATATTCATCCCGTCCATCAACGGCCCCTCGATGATGTGCAGCGGCCGCTCGTATTTGCCGCGTGCTTCCTCCACGTCGGCTTCGATGTAGTCGACGATGCCCTTGATCAAGGCATGGGAGAGGCGGCTCTCCACCGACTTTTCGCGCCATGCCAGGTCTTCCTTGCGATTCCGTCCGGTGTCGCGCACTCCTTCGGCAAACTCGACCAGGCGTTCGGTGGCATCCGGACGGCGATCGAAGAGCACGTCTTCGATGTGCTCGAGCAGATCTTTGGGGATCTCCTCGTAGACCTCGAGCTGGCCGGCGTTGACGATGCCCATGTCGAGGCCGGCACGAATCGCATGGTAGAGGAACGCGGCGTTCATCGCCTCGCGCACCGTGTTGTTGCCGCGGAAGGAGAACGACAGATTCGACACCCCTCCCGACACCCGGGCACCGGGGCATTCCTCCTTGATCCGCCGCGTCGCCTCGATAAACGCTCTGGCGTAGCTGTTGTGCTCTTCCAGGCCGGTGGCGACGGCGAGAATGTTGGGATCGAAGATGATCTCGTCGGGGGAGAAGTCGAGCTCGTCGGTGAGGATGCGGTAGGCCCGCCGGCAGATGGCGACCTTGTGGTCGGCGTCGACTGCCTGGCCCTCCTCGTCGAAGGCCATGACCACCACGCCGGCGCCGTAGCGCCTGAGGATCCGCGCCTTGTCGCGGAAGGCGTCCTCGCCTTCCTTGAGACTGATCGAGTTGGCGATCGCTTTGCCCTGGACGCATTTGAGTCCGGCCTCGATGACGGAGAACTTCGAGCTGTCGATCATGATCGGCAGGCGGGCGATCTCGGGCTCCGAGCCGATCAGATTGAGGAAGGTGGTCATCGCCTGCTCGGAGTCGAGCAACCCCTCGTCCATGTTGACGTCGAGAATGTTGGCCCCGCCGCGCACCTGATCCATCGCCACCGCCAGGGCTTTCTCGTACTTGCTCTTCTTGATCAGGCGGGCGAAACGCTTCGATCCGGTGACGTTGGTGCGCTCACCGATCATGGTGAAATTGGAGTCGGGGCGCAGCACCAGGGGCTCGAGGCCGCTGAAGCGGGCGTGGGGCCGCGGCTCGGGCACCACCCGTGGCGCCCGGTGCGCGAGGCTCTCGGCCACCGCACGGATGTGCTCCGGCCGGGTGCCGCAGCAGCCGCCGGCCAGGTTGAGCCAACCTTCGGCGGCAAATTCATCGAGGATGCGAGCGGTGTCCTCGGGCTTTTCGTCGTACTCACCGAAAGCGTTGGGCAATCCGGCGTTGGGATAGCAGCTGACGAAGATCGGCGCGATGCGGGCGAGCTCTTCCACGTAGGGCCGCATCTCGTGCGCCCCCAGGGCGCAGTTGAGGCCGACCGAGATCGGCCGCGCGTGGGCGACCGAGATCCAGGCGGCGTCGAGGGTCTGGCCGGAGAGAGTACGGCCGCTCTTGTCGGTGATGGTCAGCGACAGCATCACTGGCAGTCGACGGCCCTTCTCGGCAAAGAGCTCTTCCAGGCCGACGATCGCCGCTTTGAGATTGAGCGTGTCGAAGGTGGTTTCCGGCAACAGGATGTCGACGCCGCCATCGAACAGACCGCGCGCCTGCTCCTTGTAGGCATCCTTCACGTGATCGAAGGTCACGGCGCGAAACGCCGGATTCTCCACATCGGGCGAGATCGACAGCGTGCGGTTCATTGGCCCGATCGAGCCCAGGACGAAGCGTGGCTTGTCGGGGTTCTGGCGGGTGAAGTCGTCCGTCGCCCGGCGGGCGATACGGGCCGACTCGAGGTTCATCTCATAGACCAGGGACTCGGTGGCGTAGTCGGCCTGGGACACCGCCTGGGCGTTGAACGTGTTGGTCTCGATCAGGTCGGCGCCAGCCTCCAGGAAGGCCCGGTGGATCTCCTCGATCACCTTCGGCTGGGTGAGCGAGAGTAGATCGTTGTTGCCTTTGAGCTCCTGTGGATGGTCAGCGAAGCGTTCGGCGCGGAAGTCGTCTTCCGTCAGCCCGTAGCCCTGGATCATCGTCCCCATGGCGCCATCCATGATCAGGATGCGCTCGTGGAGCAGGCGGGTGAGGATCTGTTCTGTCGATGCGGCCATGGGTTTACCCTCGTACGTGCTCCCTACGGTGGGAGCGGATGCTCGGACTTCGACCGATGCGGCAAAGCTTCTGCGGTCGATTCTACGAGTTGTCAAGCGTCCCGGAGGGGAGCGTCACGGGATGGCTTCGGTCAGAGAGTGCGAATGGGTCGGAGTCGCCCCTACCTGAGGGGCGTGGGCATTCGCATGGAAGTGCGGTCGAGGTGGGGCAGACCAAACATCTCCTTGGCAGAATACAACGCGCTGTTCGCCGGTTGCAAGCCCCGTGATCGGCCAGCTCCTGTCAGCCGTCGCCGGATCGATCGACCACCAGGGCGGGCATCAGTTCAGCGGTCGGCGGCCAGCCGATGACCATGCCGCGGCCGATGCCCTGGGCTGCTTTCTCGCCGTAGAGGTGGTCGGCCAGGTACATGGCGACGTCGAAGCTGCGCGCGCCGCCCTGGGAGGTCAGCGCCTTGCCGTCGTGGACGAAGCTGATGCCGCGACGCAGGTCGATGTGGGGAAACATCTCGGCGAAGCGGTCCTGGTCGCCGGGGAAGGTGGTGGCGGCGACAGCGTCGAGCAGGCCGGCGGCGGCGAGGACGAAGGCGCCGTCGCAGAGGGAGACGAGGAAGCTGGCTTGCTCGCCGACGGTGCGCACCCACTGCATCATCGCCTCGTTCTCGAGGTCCGTGTCCATGCTGTGCTCGGCGCTCGGCACCACCAGCACGTCGATCGGCGGTGCGGTCTCGAAACTGTAGTCGGCTTCGATGGTCAACCCTTCGAAGGTCAGCACGGATTGTCCGGCCGGCGAGACGGTGAAGACCTCCATCCCCGGCTGGGCGTGGAAGCGAACGTGGTGGAAAATGTCGAAGGGGGCGGTGAGCTCGGTGTTGTAGACCCCGTCGACGATCAGGAAGCCTACCGCCAGCGGTCGATCCGTCGGCAGGTCGGCTGGCGGAGCCAGGCGCTCCCACGGGGCGCTCGGCAGCGTCGGCGGGGGAGGGGTTGTCGCGTCCGTCGCTGCCGGCTGGGGGGCGCTGCAGGCGGTCAGGGTCATCAAGACGAGAAGCAGAGAGAGGGTGTGGCGTGTCGGCATGATCGGCATGGTCTCGTGTCGGATGTGTTGGGGGCCAAGGGTGGTAGCATCCGCCTCGCGATGCCCCAAACCCAGGCGACAGATCCTACCGTGTCCAGCCAGCCGCCGCTCGAGCGGATGCAGCCCCAGGACAGCATGTGGCTGCAAGACAGACCCGAGAACCTGATGGTCGTCAACGCCGTCTACAGCCTCGAGCGGATCGATCTCGAGACCCTGAGCCGGCTGTGGAACGAGCGCGTCATCGGGGCCGGTGGCGGTGAGCGCTACCCGCGTTTCACCAAGCGGGTGGTCGTGCGCGACGGCCGGGCCTATTGGCAGCAGGATCCGGACTTCGATCTGGCGCGGCATATCACTGAGATACCGCCCGAGGCGGGGATCGACTCGCGAGAGAAGCTGCAGGATTTCGTCGGCAAGATGGCGGCCGAGCCGCTACCGCGTGATCGACCCCTGTGGCAGATGCAGCTGATCCCGGAGTTCAGCCCCGGCGTCAGCGCCGTGGCCTATCGTATCCACCACTGCATGGGCGACGGCATCTCGATGATGCCGATCATCTTCTCGATGATCGATCAAGACCATCCCGAGATCGAGTCCTTCGCCAACCCGCCGGTGCAGCAGGTCGGTGCCGGACGCGGCGGCAAGTCCAAGCTCCAGGTCAACCTCCTGGCCTCCCTCGCCGGCCCCGGGGTGATGCTCGGTAAGGCTCTGGCCCTGCGGGATCGCAGCGCCTTCCACGGTCCGCCGTGCAGCGGCGAGAAACGGGTCGCATGGACCGATCCGATACCCCTCGACACCGTCAAAGCGATCAAGAATGCCCTTGGCGCGACGGTCAACGATGTGCTCATGGCCTGCGTCTTGGGCGCCTTCCAGCGCGTCGCCGAAACCTCCGGCCTGCCCCTCAAGCGGCTCCGCGTCTCGATGCCGGTCAACGTCCGCTGGCCCGACGAGCCCCTCCTGATGGAGAACCGCTTCGCCACCGTGCTGCTCAAGCTGCCGGCCAAGATCCACGGCGTGCGCGCGCGCGTCATGGCCACCAAGCGGCGCATGGACCGCCTCAAGCGCTCGCCCGAGCCGCTGGTCATGTTCGGCGCCCAGAATCTGCTCCTGCACCTCCTGCCGAGCACCATCGGCCGCCACCTGGTCGACTTCTTCGGCAACAAGACCACCTGCGTCCTGACCAACGTGCCCGGCCCCAGCGTTCCCCTGGCCATCGGCGGTCGCCGCGTCCACGCCCTGGTCTTCTGGGTCCCCCAGCGCGACCGCATCGGCATCGGCATCTCGATCCTCAGCTTCAACGGCGAAGTCCGCATCGGCGTGATCGGCGACACCGCCGTGCTGCCGGATCCGGGGGCTTTGGTCGATGCGTTCACCGCCGAGGTCGAGGCGTTGCGCCAGACGGTCGAGGCAGGGGAGAGCGTAGAAGACGAAGAGTCGCCGAGATCTTCCTTGGATCCATAGAGGAATCCGGATCCGATCTTCATGAACCGCCGATCGGATAGAGCTGCCACACGTTCGCAATGAGGCCGCCTTCGTCATGTCGCCAAGTCAACCGAAGGAATGCGGCCAGAGTGTGGCGCGATGTTGGGGGCTTCGTCCTTGCCAGCCTCTGGCAGGTCGTTGAGCGCAGAAGATCGCAGCCGGAGCTGCTTTTTCTGCTCTGAGTCCCGGCTCGCGTGTCGATCGCACCAGGTTGCGCAGTGCAACACGCCAAACGAGCCTCGATTGCGGGTTGTGGAATGGGCACAACCGGCGATCGAGCCTCGATCACGAGTTGGCGCGTCACGACATGGCCGGAACGAGGCTCGATGCCGTGATGTCGCCATCCGTCAGACGACGATCGAGCCTCGTTTGCCCGTTGGCTGATCGCAAGATGACGCGATCGACGGTCGCGCGCCCTTCGGCAACCACTCGCCACCGATTGATATCCTCGGCCGGCTTCGACCGACGGCTGGCAGCTTGTTGTTGGGAGGAGGCTGGCGATGGCCCGGACGATCCGCGACCTCAAAGAATTTAGCAAGCTCTACAAAGTGCCCGTGCCGGTGGAGGAGGAGTGCGCCTACTATTTCGCGACCCTCGGGCGCTCCCCCCAGTACGGCGAGCTCGATCGTTGGATCGGGCTCTTTGCCGATCTCGAGGAGCGCTTGCAGGGCACTGGTGAGTCGGTCGCCGAGCACAAGATGCGGCGTCTCGGTGAGCTCAAGGCCTTCGTCTGCGACACCGAAGCTTACCGGCGATTCCAGGGCGCCGAGTTGCCCGGAGGTCTTAGGACCCAGAAGCTCTCGCCCGAGCGCGCGGGTGAGCTGTTGATCAGCCTCGACATCGTCCAGGCCAACTTCTCGGTGCTACGCTCTTTCGACAAGGAGGAGGCTTTGGGAGCCTCATGGCGAGATTTTGGCGCCAGGCAAGACCTCGACCCGGCGCTGA
>JBCCGX010000111.1:0-14016 GCA_039029035.1 Acidobacteriota bacterium
ACGCTTTGCCGTTCCGTCCGCCGGCCGGAAACGCTGCAGGTCGATGAAGTTGGGGATGACGACGATCCCCTCACCCTCGATGCGGTACTCCGTCTCCGTCTTGTCGGCCAGCCAACGACTCGGAGCGGTGAGCAGATCCTGGCGCTGGATGGCGAAACGAGTCAGCTCGTGAAAGCTCCGCTCCAGGCCGAAGAGCGAGATATCGGTACCATGGAGGGTACAGGCTAGCTTGACGTCGAGCCCACGCTCCTCGCGCAGGACCTCGCGTGCCATCCAAGCCGCCTGGGCATGAGGGATGGCGTAGTGACTGTGGATCACCTCGACGCCATGGGTCTCCACCAACTCGATCAACTTGTTGGCCAGGTTCAGCGAGTAGGGCTGGTAACGAAACAACGGGTAGTCGCTGACCTCGACTTGATGGAAGTCGAGATTCGCTTGTGTGGCGTCGAAGCGGAACGGGCGCTCGTAAGACACCACATGGACTTCATGATCGCGGTCCGCCAGGGCTCGCGCCAGCTCGGTCGCGACGACACCACTCCCTCCGTACGTCGGATAACACACCACCGCAAGACGCATGCCGCCTCCTATCGTGTCGTTTCACCCGGTCAGAGACTACCACCTCGATGACAGCACGGAGCCTATCTCTTCTTGGCCCGCCGACGGCTCCGGGCGCGACGCTCTTCAGCCTTGCGCTTTTTGGTCGCTGCCCAGGAGCAGATCGGGCAGGCGTCGAGATCGTGGTACTGCGCCGGACAATGCTCGCGGCCAAAGAAAATGATCTGAAGGTGGAGGCGATTCCACAGCTCTTCCGGGAACGCTCGCTTGAGATCGCGCTCGGTCTTGACCACACTCGAGCCGTCGCTCAGCCCCCAGCGGGCCGCCAATCGGTGGATGTGTGTGTCGACCGGGAAGGCCGGGAAGCCGAAGGCTTGCGCCATCACTACCGAGGCAGTCTTGTGGCCGACTCCGGGGAGCGCCTCGAGCGCTTCGAAGGTGCGCGGCACCTCGCCTCCGCTTTCGACCAGCATCTCGCTCAGCTTGCGGATGTTCTTGGCTTTCTGCGGCGCCAGGCCCAGCTGGCGAATATGCTGGCGGATATGCTCCACTGACAGCTGCGCCATGCGCTCGGGAGTCGGACCGTCCTCGAACAGAGCCGGCGTGACTTCGTTGACTTTCTTGTCGGTCGTCTGCGCCGACAACAGAACTGCGATCAGCAGGGTGAAGGGATCCTGGTGATCGAGGGGAATCGGTGTCGTCGGATAGAGCTCGTCGAGGATCTCGACGATTCGGCGTGTCTTCTCTTCGCGTTTCATGATCGCTCCTCGCTCGCTCTAGACCGCTTCGTCCAATAACGTCTCGACATCCCGATCGAAGCCGAGGAAAACCGGCTCGGGTTGTAGCGTCACGCCAAAGGCTTGCCGCACCGAACGGCGGACTCTCGCCGCCAGTCGAACGATCTCCGCCGCCGTCGCTCTGCCGCGGTTGACCAGCGCGAGCACGTGGCGCGTCGATAGACCGGCGCGCCCCAGCTGATCGCCGCGGCGAAAGCCCGCCGCCTCGATCAACCAGGCGGCCGAGAGTTTAACCCGCCCATCGTCGGTCGGGAACGCAGGCATACGACCCGGCTTCTGCTCACGGATGATGCCGGCAACCACCGGCGACACCAGGGGATTGGTGAAGAACGAACCGGCACTGCGCCGATTGGGATCCTGCAGGTCGAGAACCATCGACTTGCTCCGACGAATCCTGAGCACCGCAGCACGGACGTCACGCGTCGAAGGTACTGCCGTCTGGCCTGGCGAAGCGAAGACCTTTTTCAAGTCGGGGTAGAGGACGCTGCCGCGAGAGCTTCTTGGCAGTAGAAAATCGACCCCGGTAACCACGAAACGTCCACGCCAGGAACGCTTGAAATGGCTCGTCCGGTAACCGAATCCGCAATCGCTCCCGGCAATACGTCGAGCTGCCCCAGTGCCCAGGTCGATAACCCGCACCGTCTCGATCGTCTGCGCCACTTCCTGGCCGTAGGCACCAATGTTCTGTATCGGTGCAGCTCCGACCTGGCCAGGGATGCCGCTCAGACACTCGACTCCGGCGAGCCCTTCAGCCACCGTCTGTCGAACCAGATCGTCCCAAGAGAGTCCGGCATTGGCACGGACTCGCACCTGCTCGCCGCAAGTCTCGAAAGCGAGCGATTGGCCGATCCAGCAGATCACTAGGCCATCGAAACCGCGATCGGCCACCAGGAGATTACTGCCGCCACCGAGAACGAAAGTCGGCAGCTGCCGCGCCTGCGCCCAATGCAGCGCCCGGCTGAGCGCCTCCGCATCACCACACCGGGTGAGATAGCGCGCTGGCCCACCGACCGCCAGGGTCGTCAGCGAGGCCAGTGCAACGCCCTCTTCGAGCAGCAGCTCTTGCATCGGCGGTCGACCCGCGCCTCAAGCCTGGCGCTTCGACGCCAGCCAACCGTGGAGCTTCTCCGCCGGCCAGCTGTTGATGCACGACTC
The DNA here is from genome assembly GCA_039029035.1 of Acidobacteriota bacterium. Lineage (GTDB taxonomy): Bacteria > Acidobacteriota > Thermoanaerobaculia > Multivoradales > J023 > JAAELT01. The sequence continues at coordinate 2,508 of JBCCGX010000111.1, forward strand.
GGCTTCGAGGCCGGCTCGGCGGGCAGTCAGAATTCCGTAGATCAAGTTGTCGAAATCCCGTTCGCGATGGGCGTCGGTGTCGATGGCAATCTTGCAGCCCTGCGCAAGGGCGCCTCTGAGATGACTGTCGCGTAAATCGAGCCGGCGCCAGTTGGCATTGAGCTCGAGGGCCGTGTCGGTCTCGGCGGCGGCTGCGAAGAGCGCTTTCATGTCTGGTGAGAGCCCTTCCCGGCGATTGACCACGCGGCCCGTCGGGTGGCCGATGATGTGGACCAAAGGATGATGGATGGCACGCAGCAATCGGGCGGTTGCAGCTGCCGGATCCTGGCGCAACGACGCGTGGGGCGAGGCGACGACAACGTCGAGCCGCGCGAGCAACTCGTCGTCATAGTCGAGCTGGCCGTCCCCCAGGATGTCGACCTCCGAACCCGCCAGGAGCTTGATGCCGGCCACTTTGGAGTCGGCAGCGTGCACCGCCTCGATGTGCTCGAGCAGTTGCTCCGGGTCTAACCCACCGGCGATCACCGAGCTCCGCGAGTGATCGGTGACGGCCAAAGTGTGGAAACCCCGGCGTCGAGCGCAGTCGGCGAGCTCCTCGATCGTCAGCTTGCCATCACTCGCCACGGTGTGAGCATGGAGCTCGGCCCGGATCGTGTCGATCTCGATCAGCCGCGGAGGCTCGCCGTCGAGCTCACCCCGATCTTCGCGCAGCTCCGGGGCGATCCATGGCAGCCCCAGGGCTTGATAGATCGCCTCCTCTGTCGCCGCAGCGACCGGTTCGGCCCCACGATCTTGCGGCCGTTCGTCGGTGCCCTCATAGAGGCCATACTCGTTGAGCCGACGATTCTGGCGAATGGCGATCTCGCGCAGGCGGACGTTGTGCTCCTTCGATCCGGTGAAGTACATCAAGGCTGCCCCGTAGACCTCATCCGGCACGATCCGCAGATCCGCCTGTAGCGCCACTCGACCGGATTCGAGCCGCACCGAGCTCTTGGTCTCCCCTTGGGCCAGGACTTGCGTCACTTCGGGAAGAGTCACGAATCGCTGTCTCAGAGCTTCCGGGTCGTCGCAGGAGGCCAAGAAGTCGAGATCGCCGATCGTCTCCCGGCCGCGACGCAGGCTGCCGGCAAAATCCAGCCGGCGCACACCGGCCACCTGCCTGAGCTCCTCGCGCAAGCGCAGAGCGATCGGCCGCGCCACACCCAAGGGGATCCGATCCCGGGTTCGCTCGGCGAAGTCGATCGCCTTCTTGATGTTGTCGATGGTCTTGACGCCCATGCGCGGCATCCGTGCAAGCTCGGGCGAATCCAGCCGGGCCTTGAGATCCGCTAAGCTCTCGATCCCCAGCTCCTGCCACATGGCCTTCGCTGCCTTGGGCCCGACACCGGGGATCTGCAGAATCTCGAACAGACCCTCCGGCACCTTGGCCAGCAGCTGCTGATGCTCTTCGCACTGGCCGGTCTCGACATACTCGACGATCTTCTCCGCCGAACCCTTGCCAATACCGTCGAAAGCGGTCAAGCGCTGCACGGCGGAGGGCGGGTGCTCCTTGACCAGGCTAGCGACATCTTCGGATAGGTCCTTGACCACCCGCGAGACGCGGTTGTAGCCGTTGATCCGAAAGCGGTTGGCTTCGAGCAATTCTAGAGCGGTCGCAATCTGGCGAAAAATCTCGGCGACGTCCTGGTTCGTACTCATGCGATCATTATCTACGATCGAAGGCTCAGCCCAACCTCAGAAGCGAGGGACCGAGACCGCAAGATGCCACGGCCAGCCAAGCCCCCTGCGCCGCTCCGCGTCGTCGGTGCCGCGATTCTTCGCGGCGCCGATTGCCTGGTGGCACAACGCGGCCCCGGAGCCCGGCACGCGGCGCTCGAGTGGGAGTTCCCTGGCGGCAAGATCGAGCCTGGAGAGAGCCCCCAGGTAGCGCTCGAGCGGGAGATCCGAGAGGAGCTCGGGCTCGAGATCGCTGTCGATTCATGGCTCGGTCGAGGCGAGCACACTCTAGGCAAGCGGATCATCCACCTCGACGTTTACACCGCCCGGATCCTCTCGGGAACGATCCGCTTGACGGATCATTGCCGTGCTGGCTGGTACGGCGCTTGCGAAATTCACCAGCTCGATTGGGCCGTCGCCGACCGACCGATCGTCTCGGCCCTCCACAAGCTGCTCACTGACCGAGCCCGAGAGTTGCCCGAAAACTGAAGTCACCTTCAGTTTTCACAAGAGTCAATATATCTAATCCATTTATCCCCTGACACCCTCTCGGCAAGATCACCCGGCCATCGCTGATCAGATTTCTTCTTTCCTCAGAGTATCGATCCGACAAATCTACTCATAGCCGACAGCGTATTTGAATATAGAGATATGCCGCCGGCCGGAGAACTTGGTTTGCCCGAGGCTTGACTTTGTTCCTTTATAGGCTATTCTACCGACCGTTCGGTCAATTGTCCTCATTCCCCTGGAGCCCCTTGAGTCTTACGTCCGGTTCACCTAGAGGATTTTTCTGTCCACCCACTTTTGATCGACCGTTCAGATTGTCCTCTCCGCGATACCGAAGTCAGGATCTCGAGTCGATCGACAGCCAGCGCAGAGACACGCTCATCCGAGGGAAAAAACATGCAGAATGTGGCTCAGAAACGGGCAGCCGCAAATCAGGGGTTCGAAGCACAAACTCGACAAGAAGCGACCGTTGTCGCGACCGTCGCCGACCAGCTTGCGGCGCTCGGTGTCGAAGAGGCGTTTGGGGTGAGCGGGGGCGCTATCGCGCTGATTTTCGACGCTCTCGAGGACAGCTCGATCACGCTACGACATTTCCGCCACGAGAGCGGCGCGGCGTTTGCGGCAGCGGAAGCTCATTTCGCTACTGACAAGCCAACGGTGGTCTTCGCCACCACCGGCCCAGGCCTGCTCAACAGCTTGACCGGAATGACCGCCGCGCGTTGGGACGGTGCCAAGGTCATCCTGATCTCCGGCGCCACCAACTCTCCCCAGCGGGGGCGCTGGGCCAGCCAAGAGACCAGTTCCTACACCCTACCCCAGGATGCTCTCTACACCCGCGGACCGATCTTTGACTTCGCCGTTCGTATGGAGCACGCCAGCGAGCTCCCCGAAGTCCTTCGCCGCGTCAGCTTGGGTCTTTCCGCACCCGGTGGCTTCATCGCCCACATCTGCATGCCGATGTCGGTCCAATCGAAACGTATCGACGTGCCGCGACTGCATCCGCGTGTCGATGCACAGCCGCCAACCGCACCGGCAGACATCGTCGCTCAATGCGCGCAGACCTTCAAATCCGATAGCTTCGCGATCTGGGCTGGCTTCGGCGCCACCAAGGCCGCCGCCCAGATCCAACAGTTGGCCGAACGCACCGGCGCCATGGTCTTCTGTTCGCCTCGGGCCAAAGGCATCCTGCCGGAAGATCATCCCCAATTTCTGGGCGTGACCGGACTCGGCGGCCACGAATCGGTGACCGACTACATGGTGCAACGCCAACCCAAGTGGTTATTGGTTCTCGGCACCCGCCTCGGCGAGGCGACGTCGTTTTGGGATACCGATATGGTGCCGCAGGCCGGCTTTATCCACGTTGATATCGATCCGACTATTCCAGGCACCTCGTATCCCGAGGCGCATACTCTGGGGATTCAAGCCGACGCCAAGCTCTTCCTCGAAGACCTCTTACAGCATTTCCCGCGCTCCCAGACGACACCCGCCGGCAGCCAGAGCCGCCGCCGCGAGCCTTCGGAAACCTTGCCGATGCGCCTGGCGGGCAGCGGCCCGGTACGGCCACAAGCCCTGATGCGGTCGATCCAACGCCTCGTCGTCGATCAGAGCGAAGCCCTGGTTCTCTCCGAGTGTGGCAACTCTTTTGCCTGGTGCAACCACTATTTGCGCTTTCCGACGCCGGGTCGCTACCGCGTCTCGACTCTGTTCGGCTCGATGGGGCATACCGCAACCGGCGTCGTTGGTGCCGCGTTGGCAACCGGCGAGAAAGCGGTCGCGGTGGTTGGCGACGGATCGATGCTGATGAACTCTGAGATCAGCTCCGCAGCTCAGTATCAAGCGCCAGCGGTCTGGATCGTGCTCAACGACGCTGGCTATGGCATGTGCCGCGACGGTCACTGTGCCCTCGGCTTGACCGATGCCAACGTCGAGATCCCTCGGGTCGATTTCGTCGGTCTTGCGCGCTCGATGGGAGCGGAGGGTGCGCGGGTCGAAACCGAAGACCAGATCGATGACGCCATTCAACAGGCACTCGAGGCCTTTGGACCCTTCATCATCGACGTCGACATCGATACCAACGAAGCATCGCCCTTGCTCAGGCGATTCGAGAGCCTGATCAAACAAGGCAACTCGAAGAATGTCGCCGGCTGGGAAGCTTAGACGGGCCGAATCGCATCGCGCGGGAAGCGACCGCTAAGCCACGAAGCCTTGACAAAAGCCCTGGACATCAGCGACTATTCGACCGACTGTTTGGTATTTTTTCTGCATCCTCATCGAGTCGCGCGAATTTTTTTCAAAGGGGATTGCCATGCGCCCGACCAAGAAACCGCCGACTGTCAGTGACGATTACCGCACTCGGACGATCTACCGGCAAGCAGCCCAAGTGATCTCCAAGAAAGGCTTCGGCGCCACGTCGATGGGTGACATCGCCAACGCCGTTGATCTCACCAAGGGTGGCCTCTACTACTACATCAAGGGCAAGCAAGCTTTGCTCTTCGCCATCATGAACGACGCGATGGAACGCCTCGAGACCGAAGTGATGGCGCCCGCTGCTGGCGAACCCGATGCCGAGCGCCGGCTCTCCGCTCTCGTGTCAGGCCACATTCGCCTGGTGATGCGCGACCCGAGCGCAATGACCATCCTGGTCACGGAAGACGAAGGCTTGGACGACGAGCATCGCGCCAAGATCGCCGCCCGCAAGAAGGACTTCCCTCGCATGCTGCGGGAATGCATCGAGGAGATCCTCGCCAAACAGCATCCGATACCGAGCGTCGACTCGACAGTGGCGGCCTACAGCCTGCTCGGGATGATCCATTGGGTGGTTCGCTGGTACAAGACGGAAAGTCGCCTGAGCGAAGGTGAGCTCGTCGAGCAACTGACCCATTTGGCGCTCTACGGCATCATTCCCCTTCCGGTCACGGCCACCGCGAAGATCGCCTGATCGATCCGAGCGCCGAGCGTGACGAGCGGCGCACACCCGCCACTCCCGACCCACCGTTCTCGACCCGCCGCTGGTGGATCCTCGGGACGGCGTCGATGCCGGAGATCGCCGGACGGCAGACTGTTTGGCGGTAGATCGCTTGCAGGCCTCGCACAGGCCCACAGGTCTTGCGCGTGGAAGCCTCCGGTCTTTCTACGAAGCTTTTCGTTGACATCTACGAAACCCTTCGTATAATTCTGCGTAGACAGACTCAACCGGAGGATCCGAGCCATGCCCCGCAAGCCGAATCTACGACCGACCGACTCCGAGCTGGCAATTCTGCGCGTCCTATGGCAACGCGGTCCCAGCACGGTCCGGCAGGTGCAAGCCGAGCTCGAGCAGCAGGAGCCGACCGGCTATACGACAGTCCTCAAACTGCTCCAGATCATGACCGACAAGGGCCTCGTCGAACGCGACGAAGCACAACGCGCCCATGTCTACCGCACCCGTGACAGCGAAGAAGCCACCCAGCGCCATTTGATCGGCGACCTACTCGACCGAGCCTTCGACGGCTCGGCTGCCAAACTCGTCATGCAAGCCCTTTCGACTCGCCCGGCTTCGACCCACGAGATGGCGAAGATTCGCCAGTTACTCGATCGAATGGACGGAGACGATCCATCGCCGGCCGACGATCGATCGACAGGAGACGAACGATGAGCCCCATCGAGATCCTATCCTTGCCTTCCACCGTCCGGATCGCCGCCTGGACACTGCTGCATTTCCTATGGCAGGGAGCCTTGGTTGCCGCTGTCTTGGCGGCTGCTCTGACCGCTCTGCGGCGGCAAGGGCCGCAGGTACGCTACGCCATTGCTTTGGGAGCACTCGCCACCTTGGTGGCCTTGCCCCTCGCGACCGGCGCACTCCTGGCAGCACGAGCCAACGACGCGGCCTCCTCGACGACCAAGCTGGCGGCCGCAAGGCTTTCCGGTGCTGACGGCGCGCCGGACAATGCGAAGGCGTCGACGGTGGCCGGCGCCCATCAGGCGTTGGCGACCCAGGCAGGCACGGCCTACCCAACTTACTTCCGGCTCGAGCCGCTTCTGCCCTGGCTGGTCGGCCTCTGGCTGATCGGTGTCACTGCTTTGTCGTGCGTCCAGCTCGGCGGTTGGCGGCGTGTCCGGCAGCTGCGCAAATGTGGGATCGGCCGCGTCGGCAAGCCCCTGCAGGCGACCTGTGACCGGCTGGCCGAACGCCTGGCAGTCCGCCGTTCGGTGAAGGTTCTCGAGTCGGCACTGGTGCGGGTGCCGACCGTGATCGGTTGGTTAAGGCCGGTAATCCTGGTGCCGGCCAGTGCACTGAGCGGCCTGTCGCCGCGTCAGCTCGAGTCGATCCTGGCGCATGAGCTGGCGCATGTGCGCCGCCACGACTATCTGGTCAACGTGCTCCAGGTGGCGACGGAAACCCTGCTCTTCTACCACCCCGCGGTCTGGTGGGTTTCGCGGCAGGTGCGGGATCTGCGCGAGCACTGCTGCGACGACTTGGCGGTCGCGATCTGCGGTGATCGCATGGTCTACGCCCGCGCCCTGGCCGAGCTCGAAGAGCTGCGCTTCGCCGCGCCGATTTTCGCTCTCGGTGCTGATGGCGGGGCACTCCTGGGACGCATCCGTCGCCTGGCTGGCGGCGACACCGAAGAACGGGCTCCGGGCTGGCTCGCCGGTGGGCTTGCCGTTTCGAGCCTCGTCGCTTCGGCGATCCTCTTCATCCTCTCCACCCAGCCCGGCCAGGCCCAACAAGCGGATCGCGACAAACAGGCGCCGCAGCTTCTGAGCTCGCCTTGGGTCGTGCCGCCAATGCTCATCGCACAGACTGCCGAAGAGCCGCCGCGTCCCGCCCGGCCAGCGCGCCCACCCGCTCCGCCGAGTCCGGAGGAGCCGCCAGCTCCGCCAAGTCCGACAGCTCCGCCAGCTCCACCCACTCCGATCGACGAGTTGATCGAGATGAAGGTGCACGGTGTCGACGACCTGATGGAGGAGCTCGCTGGAACCGCCTACGCTGAGCTGCCCTTGTCCCAGCTCATCGAGCTGGCAAAGTTCGACATCGATAGAGACGTGATTCAGGAACTCGCTGCAGTCGGATTCGGCGACCTCGAAACAGCTGAGCTCGTCGAGCTGGCAAAGTTCGACATCGACGCTGACGTCATCGCCGAACTGAGGGCAGCGGGCTACGCCGATCTCGAGATCCCACAGCTCGTCGAGCTGGCGAAGTTCGACATCGACGCCGACGTCATCGCCGAACTGAGGGCAGCGGGCTACGCCGATCTCGAGATCCCACAGCTCGTCGAGCTGGCGAAGTTCGACATCGACGCCGACGTTATCGCCGAACTGAGGGCAGCGGGCTACGCCGATCTCGAGATCCCACAGCTCGTCGAGCTGGCAAAGTTCGACATCGACGCCGACGTCATCGCCGAACTGAGAGCAGCGGGCTACGCGGGCCTGGCTATCCCACAGCTCATCGAGCTAGCCAAGTTCGATATCGACGCTGACGTCATCGCCGAGCTGAGAGCAGCGGGCTACGCGGACCTGGCTATCCCGCAGCTCATCGAGCTGGCGAAGTTCGATATCGACGCCGAGCTCATCGGCGAGCTGGGCAACGCCGGCTATAGCGATCTCTCCTCCGCTCAGCTCATCGAGCTGGCCAGGTACGACGTCGACGCCGAGTTCCTCAATGAGCTCGGGGAGGCCGGTCTGAAGCTATCGATCGACGATCTGATTCGCCTCGCTCGGTACGACATCGATGGCGAGTTCATCCAACGGATGGACCGCTTGAGGGAATCCTCTAACCCCTGAATGACGATCTGCGCCCCCCGAGGAGAACGTATGAAGAAACTGACACCGGTGGTCTCGATCGCCACGTTCTGCACCGTCGTCCTCGCTGGTTTGGCTCTGGCTGCTTCCGGCACCGTCGAAGGTCGCTGGATCGCTGAACGCACGGACGATCGCGTCTGGCTACAATTCAAGCGGCTATCCAGTGGATCAGGCTCATCGAGCTTTTCGACGACCCTCCGCATAGCAGAGCTCGATCGCTTCGCGCCTGGTCACGGGACCCGCTTCGTACTGAGCCGCGAAGCCGGCGATGTTCGCTTCACTGGCGACCTGGATCCGAACGGTCTCGGGTCGGGCACCTATCGCTTCGCTCCCAATCCGAGCTTCCTGCAACGGATGCAAGATCTGGGGTATCGGGACCTCCCCATTGCGCAGGCCTTCGAGCTCGCGCTCTTCGACGTAACAACAGGCTTTGTGCGTGAGATGGCATCACTGGGCTACGACGACATCCCCCTCGAACGACTCATCGAGCTGACCATCCATGGTGTCTCGCCGGAGTTCGTCACCCAGCTCCTCGACCTGGGCTATGGGGACTTATCGCTCGATGGCTTGGTGGAGATGCGCATCCACGCTGTCACCCCGGTGTACATCGAAGCCCTGACGGACCTCGGCTACAGTGACCTGCCAGCGAACCAGCTGGTCGAAATGCGCATCCACGGCGTCGATCCTGAAAGCGTCCGCGAGCTCAACGAGCTCGCCGGCGAGCCACTGCCGGCCCGGCGTCTCATCGAAATGCGTATCCATGGCGTCACCAGCGCGTTTGTTCGCCAGCTGGCGGCTCTTGGCTACCAGGACCTGCCAGCTCAACGCCTGGTCGAGATGCGCATCCACGGCGTCACCCCGGAGTTCATTCGTCGAATGAGTGATCTGGGCTACCGTGATTTGCCGGTCAGCCGGTGGGTGGAGATGCGCATTCACGGTGTCGGACCCGAGATGGTCCGCGAGCTTGCCGAACGCGGCTACACCGACGTCCCGGCAAGCAAACTGATCGAGATGCGCATCCACGGGATCGACGGACGCTTCCTCGATCGAATCGATCGTCGCAACAACGGCTGAGCCTGCGCTGGCGCCTTGACGCCAGGCGCCCGGACTCCGGTAAAGTAGCTCCTGAATCACTAGCCGCTGTTCCCGAAATGGACGGCGGCCGAGGAGTCTCTCGGGTGTCACAGGTTGCGACGTCACACGCTGCTGCACCACAACTCGCAGCGCCACGGCTCGGCTTGCGACGATTCGCCCAACGCCCAGCTCCGCTAGCCGTAGCCTGCGCCCTCCTCATCAGCTTCGCTTGCCGCCCACCGGTCTCGGTCAAGACACGCGCCCCCAAGACACGCGCACCGCTACAGGCCGCCGAAACCACAACCACAGCGCCCCGGCCGACCGACAGGTTGAGCCTCGAGACACGACAGACGCTGCGTTTGCTGAATCTCGACCGACGATGGCACGAGAACCCTACGGCGGTGATCTCGACCCTCGAAACCACGAGGCCTGCACTGACGGGGCATGCGGCAGTCGCCGCCACAGCGGAGCTGCTACAACACTTGGCGCGGGCGATCGAAGTCAACGAGCCGGAGCGCGCTCTTGGCTGGCACCTGTTGGCTGCCACCCGGGCTTATGAGTTTCTCTTCGAGGCCGCGCCGGTGACGGTCGAGCGCACTTTCGACCGGCGCTTTCAGCGCACTCGACATGTCTATAACTCGGCTCTCGCCGATTACCTACGCCTGCGCCAAACGCTCGGCAAGGGTCTACAAGATCATGTTCAAGGCGCTGTCTTCGAGATTATCGCCTTGCGCGTCGAGGACCGGTGCGAGCTGTGGGACCCGCCGACCTTCGACCAGTTCATCCCGTCGCGGGATCTGAAGGTCAAAGGGTTCCGCAACAACCATCGACGTAGCGGTCTAGGCACGGCGTTGACCGCGATCCGCCAGAACAACCAGACGGAGTGGATCGAGCGCTTTATCCCCTCCGAGGGGTATGTCAATCCGGCCACCGCGGTCCTGACGTTCGAGCCGGGTGACAGCACGTCGCCCGGCCGTACGCGGCGGGCGACCCTGACCTTCTACGACCCACGCCGTACCGAAACGATGGAGCTTGGCGGCGTCCGCCTACCCCTGACAGCCGACTTCACCACCCCCTTCGGCTACCTCGCCGGCAGTACCAACCTGCAACGTGCCGGGGTCCAGGGGTTCCTGCAATCCGAGAAGGCGTTGGAACGGCAAGGCTTGTTCATGCTCGAGCCTTACGATCCGAACAAGATCCCACTCATCATGGTGCATGGGCTGCGCTCGAGCCCTTTGGCCTGGGCCGAGCTGACCAACGACTTGAGCGGCGAGCCCAGGATTCGCGACGCCTACCAGATCTGGCACTACAGGTACGCCACCAGCCTGCCATTTCTCTTCTCCGGTCGCCTCTTTCGCCAAACGCTCGAAGAGCTGCGCCAGACCCTGGATCCAACCGGCCGCGATCCGGCGGTCAATTCCATGGTCTTCGTCGCCCACAGCATGGGCGGCTTGTTGACCAAGACCCTCGCGACCTCGAGCGGCGAGAGCCTCTGGGAGACGACTTTTCAAGCTCCACCGGAGGAGCTCCGGGGACTCCTATCCGATATCGAAGCCGCCCGCCAAACCTTCATCTTCGAAGCCAAGCCTTATGTCGACCGGGTCATTTTCATCGCCGTACCCCACCGCGGCAGCTCACGGGCGGACAGCCTCATCGGTCAGCTGGGCTCGAGCCTTGTCGCTCTCCCCGAAAGCTTCAAGTCGATTTTTCGACGCGTCACCGAGGCCAACTACGAAGTCCTCAGCGAAGAGATGCGACGCCTGCTGGCCAAAGGCGGCCCGACCAGTGTCCGTGCCCTGTCGCCGCAACACCCGGTCATCCGCGCCCTGGCGGAGATCCCCATCGAGGAGGCGATTCCATTCCACACCCTCCTCGGGGACCGCGGCCTGGTCCACGGCCACGAAGCGGCAGGCTCCGACGGTTGGGTCACCTACGACAGCGCCCACCTGGAGGGCGCTGCTTCCGAGCTGGTGTTACCAGCCCGGCACGATCTCTACGAGCACCCGCTGGCGATCGCCGAAGTCAAGCGAATCTTGAAGCTGCACCTGGAGGCACGAGCAGTCGAGCTGTCGGCCAGCGTCAACTGACTCGAAGTCCCGAGTGTCAGGGCGTCTTGGCTTCGTTGTCGGCGTCCGAATCACTCAACATCCGATCGAGATCGGCGCGCGACCGTACCTGCCCACCGTCGACGACGGCCACGATCCGTCGCGTGTTGCGGATATCGGCCAGCGGATCGGCCTCCAGCAGCACCAAGTCGGCGATCTTGCCGACCTCTACCGTGCCGCGCTCGTCGAGCACGCCCAGGAGCTCGGCTGGCCCCCGGGTGGCGGCGCTCAGGGCTTCAGCCGGCGACAGCCCTGCGGCGACGAGCAGCTCGAGCTCCTGGTGCAAGGCGAATCCTGGCAATACGAAGCCGAACAGGCTATCGGTA
>JBCCGX010000112.1:0-13980 GCA_039029035.1 Acidobacteriota bacterium
GTCTCGAGGCATCGCCTGCCCTCAGCTCGCCGGCCTTAGGCCGACGGCCTTCTCGCTGAGCTCGATCTCGTGGGTCATGTGGGCACCTTCGACCCACACGACGATCTGGGATTCGAGATCCTTGCGCAGGTCGTTCAGGGCATGCCGCAGGTTCAGGGCGCCCGAGACGTCGCGCTCGTCTTGCCAGATCGGTGGCGGTGGCCCGGGCTGCTCGTCCGGATCCTCGACCTCGGGGGTGATGGTCCACACGCGAAAGGGTACCCGCAGCAGGCCAAGGTAGCGCTCAGCCTCGGTGGCGCTAAATCGGCTGGTGTCCTGGGCCTCGGCGGAGCGGATCAATACCAGCATACGGCGCTGGTCACCGCTCGCCGCCACGACGCCGCCGATCGCCACCGCATCGGCCAGTTGCTGTTTCAACAGCGGCAGATCCTGATCGGGGTAGAAGGCGCTGGTGAGGATGTCGAACAGCGGACCGTAATCCGCCACGTCGAGCGAGACCGGTACCTGCTCGGTGCTCCAGGTGGCGGAACCCTGGCCGACCACCTGCTGCTTGCGGCCCGCGGTGGGGAAGGCGAAGCGCACCCGATCATTGGGGCCGAGCACCGGGGTGTGGACCTGCGGCCGCCGGGCGCGGCGTTTCTGCCAGGTCTTCTGCTCGAAACTGGCCTTCAAGCCCTCGAGGACGGTGGCGGTCTTCTCACGAATGAACAACAGGTTGACGGGACCCTTGTCGACCGCCACCACTTGCAACGGCTGGCCTCGCTTGGTGAGCCAGCCGGCCATCTGCTCGGGGCGCGGCGCTTTTTTGGTCGTAGCCAGGACGACGGCAGTCAGCTCGGTAGACACTTCGTCGCCGTAGGTACCGCCGAAGACCAGCTCGGCGTAGGTTCGCTCGCTGGCCGAAAACTCGAGCTCGGCGCGCAGGAAGTGCAGGCTCGCCGGATCGTGCGGCGGCAGCACGATCGCCCGCAGATCGTCCGCTGCCAGCGGTTGGCCATCGAAGGTCAGGACGACGTTCTTCGGTCGTTCGTGGTCGAGGGCCGACCAGATCAGGCGCGCAGTCGCCGGGGCGTCGCCTTTGCGATCGAGCGCCAGGCGGGCCTCCACCCGCTCACGCGGCAGGTTGACCCACTGGCGCACCCGGCCGAGCTCTTCGTCGTCGGCATCGAAGGCGATGGCGACCAGCTCGTGAGGCGCCAGCGCGCCACCGAAATCGCAGTTGAAGTACCAGGGCGGCTCAGTGAGGGTCTCGAGGGTCTTGCCGTCGAGTCGAAACTCGACCCGCGTCACCCGCTCGTCGGCGCTCACCTCCACCGCTTGGGTGCCGGTGACCAGGCCGAGAAGCAGGGTGACGAACTCGATCATCGTCGATCAAGCCCTGAACGGGCGGTTCTCCTCTGTAGAGTGCGGGTTCCGGCGATCATTAGTAAGAGGCTCAAGAGCGCAAATCCGACCGAGCTAAGCGTGGGGATATCGAAAATGACGATTGGAACGACGGTCGGATCGTCATCGTCCATGGTCCCCGGATCATCTGAGGGTACCGCATTGCCTTGGGTATCGGTAACAACGGCTTGATTGATGACCAGACCATCGTCGTCCGGATCGGCGCCCGTGACCTCGGTCAGGAAGACGAAAAACACCGAACTACCCGCCGGCAGGGAAGCAATTTCTACCGTCAAGGTCGCCGTGCCATCGAAACTGCCGGCATCATCGCCCACCGCATCTGTCAGCGCGACACCGTCGAGCTCCATGGACTCCAGGACATAGAGGACTTCCGGTGGCACCTCATCAACCAGCGTCAGATCGACAGCGTCCTGATCACCCATGTTGAGCACTTCGACCGTCCATGCGAAGACATCCCCCGGCCCGTAGGCTCCCTGCGAAGGCTGCTCTGCTGTCTTGAGGACTTCGATAATCGGCATGCCGGCAACCGGAGTCTGATCGTCATCGACGTTGTTGCTCGGGTCCTGGTCGGGTCCGCCGGAACCATCGTCCCCGATGCCAACCGTATTCGACACTTGTGTGACGCTCGCTGCCAGCGGATTGTCGACCATCAGCTCGAACGTCGCCGAACCCGACTCACCGACGTCGAGATCCCCGATCAATAGCTCGCAGATCGTCGCCACAGGCTGCGCATCACAGGGTACAGCGGAACCGGCGGGTGCAACCTCCCAGCCAGGATTGACGCCCGTCACTGTGTCGGCCGGTACGGTTTCGGTCAGTACCACACCGGTTGCGTTCTGAGTCCCGACGTTCTCGTAGCTGATGGTGTATGTCACTGTGCCACCCGGCACGGTCGTCACGCCGCCATCGTCCTTGGTCACGGCCAGGTCCGGCCCTGCGCTCGCCGGAGTGACTTCGTCGGCCGTGTTGTTTTCGGGCGTGGGATCCGGACCGTTGGTGCCGTCGTCACCAACCACCACGGTGTTGGTGATCTCTTCGACGCCAGCCGGCTTGGGTGCATCGACGACCACGTCGAACGTCGTCATGGCAGTGTCTCCAGCTGCCAGGCTACCGGCCGAGAACACACAGGATGTGGCTGCCGGCTGACTGTCACAGGCGATGCCGGAACCCACCGGTGCCACTTCCCAACTCGGGTTGATCCCAGAGCTGGTGGCAAAGGGGACCTCCTCGGTCAGGATCACACCGGTCGCCCCCTGGGTTCCCACATTGGTATAGGTGAGGGTATAGGTGATCGTGCCCCCCGGTAGCGCGGTCACTCCGCCGTCATCCTTCAACACCTGGAGGTCCGGAACGGCGTCCACTGGCGTCGTATCACCATTGGTGTTGTCGTCTGGCGTTGGATCCGGTCCGTTCGCTCCATCGTCACCGATCGTGACGGTGTTGGCCACCTGGTCGATTCCAGCTGGTAGCGGATCGTCGATCACCAACTCGAAGCTGGCGCTGCCTGTCTCACCGGCCGCCAAAGCACCGATATCAAGAACACAAACGGTGGCCGCTGGCTGGCTGTCGCAGGGCAGCCCCGAACCGACGACCAAGACCTCCCAGCCCGGGTTGCTTCCCGAGCTGGTGTTGACCGGAACCACTTCTGTCAACACCACGCCTGTGGCACCTTGGTCGCCGCTGTTGGCGTAACTGAGTGTGTAAGTAACGGTCCCACCGGCCGATGAGACTGCGTCTCCATCGTCCTTGACGATGTTGAGATCGGGTGCGGCATCCACCGGCGTTTGATCGGTTGCTGTATTGTTGTCCGGATTCTGGTCCGGGCCGCCGGTGCCATCGTCGGCGATCGTGACGGTGTTGGAGATCTCCTCGACCCCCGCCGGTAGCGGATCGTCCACGACGAGCTCGAAACTCGCTATGCCGCTGGCACCGACATCGAGGGCGCCGATCGCTTGCACACAGACCGTCCCAGCCGGTTGACCCTCGCAGGCAATCCCTGAGCCCAACGGAGAAACTTCCCAGGCCGGGTTGGTTCCCGACGTCGAGTTGGCGGGGACCGTCTCTGTCAGGACCACTCCGGAGGCGTTCTGAGTCCCGACATTTTCGTAGTTGATGGCGTAGACCACGGTACCTCCGGCCACGGTCGTGGCACCACCGTCGTCTTTCGACACCGCCAGATCGGGGCCAGCATCCGCTGGCGTCTGCTCGGTGTCCGAATTGTCTTGCGGCGTCGGGTCAGGCCCGTTGGCGCCGTCGTCAGCGATGCTGACCGTGTTGAAGATCTCTTCCACCCCGGCGGGCTTGGGGGCATCGACGACCACCTGGAAGATCGCCATTCCGGAATCGCCGCCTGCCAGGTTACCGATCGCCAACACGCATACGGTCCCTGCCGGCTGGTTGTCGCAGGCGACCCCTGAACCCACCGGCGCCACGGCCCAGCCGGGGTTGATCCCGGAGGTCGTGTCAGCCGGTACAGTCTCCGTCAAGACCACGCCGGTGGCCTCCTGGGTGCCCACGTTGACATAACTGAGGGTGTAATCGATCGCGTCGCCGGGAGTGGCGATCGCCGCCCCGTCGTCCTTGCTCACTTGCAGATCCGGCACGGCATCGACCGGCGTCGTGTCGCTGTTGGTGTTGTCGTCGGGGGTCGGGTCTGGGCCGTTCGTGCCGTCGTCACTGATCGACGCTGTGTTGGCGACCTGAGTGACGCCCGCGGGCAGCGGATCGTCGATCACCACGACAAAGCTCGCGGCACCCGTCGTGCCTGCCGGCACCGATCCGATATCCAGGACACAGACTGTCCCTGTAGGTTGACTGTCACACGCAATGCCGGAACCCACCGGCGAGACCTCCCAACCCGGGTTACTGCCACTGGTCGTGTTGGGCGGTACCGTTTCGGTCAGGACCACCCCGGTCGCACCCTGATCGCCAACGTTGCCGTACGACAAGAGATAGGTCACGATATCGCCAGCCTGCGCCATCGCATCGCCGTCATCCTTCGACAGGTTGAGATCGGGCGCGGCGGTCACTGGCGTTTGATCGTCGTCGCTATTGTCGCCCGGCGTCGGGTCCGGTCCGTTGTTGCCGTCATCAGCGATCGTCACGGCGTTCGAGATCTCCTCGACACCTGCAGCAAGTGGATCGTCAACGCTGACCAAAAATGTCGCCGAACCCATCTCCCCCACATCGAGATCACCGATCGCCAGGACGCAGATCGTCCCGGCGGCCTGGCTGTTACAAGCCACAGCAGATCCCACCGGATTCACTTCCCAGCCCGGGTTGGTGCCGGAAGTCGTATGGGCGGGCACCGTTTCGCTCAGGACCACGCCGGTTGCATCTTGAGTACCGTTGTTGGCGTAGTCGAGGCTGAAGGTGACACTACCGCCGGGGACGGTCGACGCCCCACCATCATCCTTGTTGATGCTCAAGT
The DNA here is from genome assembly GCA_039029035.1 of Acidobacteriota bacterium. GTDB lineage: Bacteria > Acidobacteriota > Thermoanaerobaculia > Multivoradales > J023 > JAAELT01. The sequence continues at coordinate 4,835 of JBCCGX010000112.1, forward strand.
CGGGCGCCGCGTCGACCGGGGTCAGGTCGTCATCCGAATTGTCGTCCGGGGTCGGATCCGGTCCATTGCTGCCGTCGTCAGCGATCGACGCCGTATTGGCGACCTCGCTGACACCACTGGCAAGTGGGTCGTCGACCACCACGACGAATGTTGCCGACCCACCGGTGCCGGCCGGCACCGAGCCAATCGATCGCAAGCAGACCGTTCCCGCCGGCTGCGCATCACAGGCCGTCGCCGATCCGATCGGGGCCACCTCCCAGCCCGGATTCGAGCCCGAGACGGTGTGAGCCGGAACCGTCTCCGTCAACACCACCCCGGTCGCCTCTTGATTGCCATTGTTGGCGTAGGTGAGGGTGTAGGACACCGTGTCGCCGGCCATCACCGTCGCCCCGCCGTCCGATTTGGTGATGGACAGATCCGGCGCCGCGGTGACCGGGGTCGTATCGCTAGCCGTATTGTCATCAGGTGTAGGGTCCGTTCCGTTGCTGCCGTCGTCTCCGATCGACACGGTGTTGGCGACTTGTGTGACACCCGCCGGCAGTGGGTTGTCGATCACCACTGCGAAGCTGGTCGACGCACTCGCCCCTCCGGCGAGGGTACCGATCGAAAGCACACACAAGGTGCCGGCGGCCTGGCCAGTGCAGGCGGTGCCCGAACCCACGCTCCCGACCTCCCAGGCCGGGTTGGTTCCCGACGTGGTGTTCGCCGGGACCGTCTCGGTCAACACCACACCAGTAGCCGCCTGGGTTCCGTTGTTGGCGTAGGAGAGGGTGTAGGTCACTGTCGCCCCGGGCGTTGCCGTCGCGCCACCGTCCGACTTACTGATCGCCAGATCGGGTGCCGCATCGATCGGTGTCGATTCGGTGGCTGTATTGTTGCCCGGCGTCGGATCGGCGCCGTTGGCGCCGTCGTCAGCGACCGATGCTGCATTGTTGATCTGATCGACGCCAGCTGCCAACGGTGTGTCGACGACCACCACAAAGCCGACTGAGCTGCCGCCGCCCACCAGGACGGTACCGACCGAGAAGACACACACTGTGCCGGCGGCCTGGCCATCGCAAAGCGTGCCGGAACCGACGGGCGAGACTTCCCAGCCCAGATTGGTTCCCGAGATCGTGTTGGCAGGCACGGTCTCCGTCACCACCACGCCGGTCGCGGTCTGATTCCCCACATTGTCGTAGGTCAGGGTGTAGGTCACGGTGCCGCCGGGTGTGGCAGTGGCGCCGCTATCGCTCTTGGCGAGCGTCAGATCGGGTGCCGCGGTGACAGGGACCGTCAGAATATTCGAGTCCTTGGGCGGCAGCTCCGCACTGTCGACCTGAGCTTGGTTGGCGATCATCGTGACCCCGGTCGCCAGCGGCGAGTCGATGACCGCCGCAAAGCTGACGGTCGTATTCGAACCGACACCCAGTGGGGTCGGAAGCTCTGTGAAGCACAGTGTGCCGGCGGCCTGGAAGTTACACGCCGTGGTCGATGGAGCCGGTGCCACGAACCAACCCGGATTGACGCCGGCGGTGGTATGGCTCGGCACGGTATCGAACACGACCAGGCCGGTGGCGGCGGCATCGCCCATGTTCTCGATCAAGAGGTCGAAGGTGACAGTCTGTCCCGGAATCGCCGCGGCTGGTATCGCCGTCTTGGTGATCATCAGGCTCGGCGACAAGACCTGATCCACGGCCATCGCCGAGACCGTACGCTCCTCGGCGTCGGGCCCGGGGAGTGAGGTGAGCGTGGCGTTGGCAGTGTTATCGATCGTCGTCACCGGCGGCATGGCGCCACCTTGGAGCAAGGCGGTGAACATCACGGTCACCGACTCACCCGGGTCGAGTATCGCCTCCTCGGTCGGCATCGTTGCGTCGCCGGCAACTCGGAGGGTCACCGTTGTCGACGATCCGTCCGACGACTGCACCAACTCGAATCCGTTCGGCAACATGACCGGCAAGGCAGAGCTCGGCACAAAGATCGTCTCATCGAGGACATCGACGACGGTCAAGTCATAGCCTGGAGCCGTTCCGTTGTTGGTCGCGGTGACGGCCACCTTGACGCGGCCATCGACGATCGGCCCCATGGTCTTGGCCAGCGTCAGCCCTGGCTCCACCACATCGACGGTGGCACTGCTCACAGCCATGGATCCGGCACCGAACGTCAACGTCGCCGTGTTGGTCAGAACTTCGCCATCGACATTGAGTTGCGGCGGCAGCGGATCGTCGTCGTTCACCGCCTGGGCGGTGACTTCGAGACCGATGGTGTCGTCGATGGTCTGCAGACCATCGACCGCATTGGTCACGGTTCCGAAACTGAACACCACCGTGTCGGGGGCGGTGATGACCGGCGTCCCTGGTAACGACGTCGTGATGTTGTTACCCAGCGAGACGACGGAAGCACCCACGATCGCCAGCAAGCCATTGGCATCGTTCTGAGAGGTGTCTGTCACCACGACATTGGTCGTCGCTCCTTCGGAGAAGACGACGGTCAAGGTGGTGGTCACCAGCTCGCCGATCGTGAGATCCAAGTCCAACGGGTTGCCGAGCGCCGCCCCCGTCCGCGGCAGACTGTCGCTGCTCGCCTGTTTGACGATGGTCGGTGCAAAGACAGTGACCGAGGCGCCGTCGGTTGCCGTGCCGGCCTGAACTTCAGTCGCTCCCGCGTCTTCGAGCGAGCGCCAGTCGAGAGTGGCCTCGTTGGGATAGGTTTCGCCCGCGACCGCACCCGCCCCGATGGTGACCGAATAACGAATGACATACCGTGTGCCCAGAGCCAGAGGATCGTTCCAGCTGAGGACCAGATTGCCTCCCATATCGGAAATCGTATCGGGAAGGACGCCTTCTATCGCGGTCACGCTGCCGGCGACGAAAGCGGTTCCGGCTGCCATCGGCAAGAGATCATCGACCGTCAACCCGAACGCCGCCGCCGTCGAGCTCGCCGTGTGCTCGATCACCAACTCGTAGATCACTCGATCGCCAGCGTCGACCAGTAGTGGCTCGCCGGTCGGCTCGCTCGGCTCGCAGGTGTTGCTGGTGTCATCGTCTCGACAGGCGATGTTCTTCAGGGCCGTCAGCTCCGGCGCCACGATGTCGACCGGCGCGGTCGCTGACAGGTCGACTCCGCTAGCCGTCAAGGTGACGGTATTACGCTGGTCGAGATCAACGCCCGGGGTCCCCTCGTTGTTGACCGAATTGACCACCACCGCGACTACTTCGATAACGATTTCGTCGTCGGGGTCGGGAGCCGGGTCGCCATCGGGTTGGTTGACGACGTCACCCAGGTCCCAGACTGCTTGATCGCGCTCGCTATCGCCGTTGGCGTCGCAACCGGGCAGACAGTCGTCGCCCGGATCGCTCACCGCAGCGTTGGGTACGGTGAGGTCGGCTCCAATGCTGACGATACGGGAGCTCACGACCCGAAGTACCACATCCGTGTTGGGCAGCTGGTCGGTGAGCACCGCGCCCGTTGTCGTGCCGTCGATAAAGGTCGCTGTCGCTTGGAACGTCACCTCTTCACCGATCGTCAGATCCTCCGCCAAGCCCTTCTGATCGTCCTCCGTTTCCACCACATCGGTCGAAGCCACCACCTTGACCAAGCCCGACTCCGTGATCAGGATGGGCCACGTACTGGTTTCGGCATAGACCCGTTCCTCGGCGTTGACCGTGGTGTCGAGGCTTCGCCAGCCAAGATGGGCCACATTGAGCACCGTCTGCCCAGGCATGACGGACACTGCCAAGGTGGCTTGGAACACGATTTCGCACACCGCTCCCCGCGGCAGACCGTTCCAGGTCGCCGAAATCGCGCCGGAGCTTTCGTTCGGCCCGATATCCGGTGGGTCACTACAAGTCCCGAGACCTCCGCCGACGAAGCCCGCAAACAGCAGCTCGGCGGGTAGGTTGTCGGCTATCACGACATCAAAGGCATCGGCGGTCGAGGCTGCCGAATGTTCGACCCGCAGAGTGAACGTCACCAGGTCACCGGCGTCGCCGGTCGCGAGAGATCCGACCTTCGAGATCGTGAGATCAGGCTCCACCAGATCGAGACCGATCGTGTCTCCGCCATCGAGACCGGCTCCGAACTGCACCAGGGCGCTATTGGTGACCTGATCTCCCGTCGTATTGCCCACCACGTCCACCACGACAGCGTCGATCTCGATACGGATGCGGTCACCGTCGTCGAGCATACCGTCCGCCGTGTTGTCGATCGGTCCGCCGAAATCGACGACAACCGTATCGTCGAGTCCGTCGCCCAGGTTGTTATCCTGCAGCAGGATAGACGGCGTCCCGGGCAAGGTGATCTGGCCCCCGACCAAGGCAACCCTCGCTGCCGTCGCCGACAAGACGCCGGGAGCAAAGGGCAAAGCGTCGGTCACCACCAATAGCGAGGTCGTGCCTTCGGGCAGTTGTACGATCAGCTCGAAGGTCAGCTCCTCGCCGATGGTAAGGTCTTCGGCCCCCGGGCGGACCTCACTACTGCTGCTGTGAGCCTCCGAAGTACTGAGCAACGTCTTGGTGATCGCGACGTCGAGCACCATCGCTTCAGCACAGTCTTCATCGCGATAGATGTTGGCCGCGGCACCGGGGTCCGCAGGGTCCCCGGTACGCTCTGCTGACAGTGGGTTGGCCGGTGCAGCGGCGAGCGGTTGATCCGCCGCTCGAAGGCTCTCCCAGCTCAGCGACGCGCAATTCTCGATCACCGAGCCGGCGCTGACACCGGCGTCCAAGGTCACATCGAAAGAGAAGGTGCACGTCTGCCCATCGTCAATCCGATCCCAACTGGCCGAAAGGGTACCCGCGGCCTCACTCGGACCGGTCGTCGGCAAGGCGGTACAGCCAGGAACCACCACCAGGCTACCGGCGAATGTCATCCCGGCTGGTAGGACATCGTTCAACTCGACATCGAAGGCATCCGCATTGGACGCGCCGTTGTGATCGACAGTAAGGCTCACTGACAGGGTGTCGGCGGCGTCGCCGAAGGCCGGTGTGATCTGTTTGTCGATATTCAGATCGGCCTCTCGAAGGCGGATGTTCGGGGCACTCGCCCGGACCTGCTGGGTGCCGCCGCCTGGGGCGGCCAGGGTCCAGCTGGCGTTGTTGTTGCGCCGGTCACCTCGGTTGTTGTTCGACCAATTCAACACCACGGCTCGATAGACGATGGCCACGGTGTTGTTGTTCGGATCGTTGTCGGGCGCCGAGCTCAAGGTCCCGAAGTCGAGGGTCAAACGTCGGTCGAGATTGACACTGCCACCGCCCGCATTGCTCACCACAGCAGCGCTGGCAATCGCGGCAAATCCACCCGCCACGTCGGTCGTCACGCCAACATCCGCGGTGACCGAGACCACATCGACAATCGCCAAACCTCGATCGACCTGATCGGAAAAGGTCACGGTGCTCGAGGTGCCCTCGGGAACCTCGGCTGTCACCGTGTAGCTGACCAGTTCCCCGATATGGACCGGCTCGTTGTTCCCGAACGGTGCGCTCGCCTGGTACCCGGGTGAGACGCCGGAGATGACCTTGGAGATCGCCGGCTGCGCGATGGTCACCGAGGCATCGTCTGTGACCGCCGGAAACGATGGGGTCGCGGTGGCGGTGGTCGACCAAGTCGCGCTGGCCGTGTTAGTCAAGACTTCGTCCGGCTGAACAGCACTTTCGATCGTACAGGTGACGGTCACCAGGGCCGTGTCTGTACCGAAGGGCGGGCCGCCGCCCATTGGACTCTCGTCGTTCTCGGCCAGCGGTCCGGTCAACATCAGACCCGATGTGAGATCGCCGACGGTAGGCAGCGTCGCGCCGGTACCGTCGAGCACCGAGTCGATCGTGCAGCCGGTCAGGCCAGTGGGGGGCGTATCGGTCACGGTCACCTGGAACGCCGGCTCGGAGCCGATGTTCTCGATCGTGATCACATACGAAACCGTGTCGCCTGCATCAGCCTGGGTCAAGTCACTGTCGATCGGCGCCGCCGGCGCCGGTGTGATCGAGCCGCTGCCAGACGTTGCAGCCACCCCTTTGACCAGGGTCAACTCCGGTGCTCCAACCAGGAGTTGCAGCGGTTGTGTGTCGGACAGCACCTCGCCCGGAGTGTTGGCGCTCGATGCTTGCATGATGTTGGTCAGAGCGAGGCCGTCGGCAAACGGTGAATCGCTTACGGTCAGCACCAGATCGATCGACAACACGACCGTCCGCGTAGGCGAGACGGTGACGTCCGCCCAATCGACGAGGATGCTGTTGGTTGCCAGGTCGGTCGAAACGGCAGGCACCGAATCTCCCGTATCGATCGGCGACAGGGTCGCGTCGGTCAAGGGGTTGAAGTCCGCCACCTCGAAAACCGGCAAGGGCAAGAAATCGACGAACTGAACACTCTGAATATCGCCCGATGGCACGGTCATTGTCAGCCGGAAGGTCAAAGACTCGCCCGGCATGAATTGAGCCGGCAGCGGATCCGGGGCGACAATGCTCTTGTTGATCGAGACCGAGCGGATATCGACGGTCTCGGCGGTGGTGTTGGAGCAGCCGCTGGCGCCAGCAGTGAGGCTGGATTGAAGCACCGCGTTGTTGGTCAGAGGATCTGAAGCCCGGAGCGGAGCCCCGTTCTGTGGGCCTGCCGCAGAATAGCTTTGATCGACCGTGGTCTCATACACCAGAGTGCCCGAGCTGCCGGCACTCACGGTACCGGCGACGGCACCGATATCCCACGTCACCGTGGTCTGCCCTGGCCCGGGCGAGTCGTTCGCTACCGTGGGTGTGATCGCGAGCACGACGCCACCGATTGTCAAACTGATCGTCGATACGAACGTCAGACCGTCGGGCAGCACGTCGACGAGCACGAAAGAGTCGGCATCGCCAAAGTCGCTCACCTGGAAAGCATGGGTGTAGGTGACCGTCTCGCCGGGAGACGCCTGATTCGAGTCCGCGCTCTTCTGGACTGCGGCATGAACGACCGACAACCCGCTGCCCATCCCATCGGCGTCGGTCGCCATCAGGGTCGTTGCCGGTATGCCCAGGAAGTCGAAGTCTGCCGCCGCAGGATTCACCAGGAGCTCCGTGTCACAGGCGGTCTCATCGAGAATGTCCGTCACATAAACCGGTATCCGGACTTCGATCTCCGGACCGCCAACCAACCCAACAACCGTGCCGCAGTCGACAACGACACTACCGCCCGGCGTTGGCGGGCTGGTCGGATCGATGACACTACAACTCGCCGGCGTGACAGCAATCGCGCTACCGGTCCACTGGATCTCGGCTGGCAACACATCTGAAAGGACCACGTTGTCAAGCATCGAGCCATTCGCGATATCGAGCGAAATGATGTACTCGAAGGGGAAGCTTGGCCCGGGCGGGCGCTCGCCTTCAGGTGCAGTGTTGCGCTTTTCGAGCACCGCCAACACCGGCGTCACTTGCCCGGTGACCGTGCTCCCGACGATCGGTCCGTTGTCACCGGTCGGGGTGTCACCCAATGCGTAGGCAGGAATCAGATCGATATCGAGCGGCGTTCCGATCGCCAAACTCGGGTCCAGAGTGGCACAGATTTCGATATCGAGCTGCGGTCCGCCTGCGACAACCGAGCCCAGCGGCAGCGTCACCACAACCAAGGTGCCGCCCGCAACTCCATTGACTGTGCTGCCCGAAATCGGATCCAACAGCATTCCGGAGCCATCGAAGGTGCCGACCACAGAGCCCGAGCCACCACCGAGAGCGGAAGCCGAGTCGAAACTGATGCCAGGCGGCAGAATGACCAAAAGGTACGGACCGAATCCCGGGGCGCCGGTATTGGAGAACTCGGCTGTGAAGCAGAACGATTCACCGCCAAAGACCTGAGCTGGAAGACTCGGCGTTACGGTGACAGCAGGCGTCTGCGCCCCCGCCGCCATGGGTGCCAGAACCATCACCAACGCGATCCAACAAGATCGAAGCTCTCTTACCATCATCCCCCCTTGCAGCAGCAGTCTTGACGCCCTGGTGGGTCAACCATCCAGCCAACCCGCGGTAGTGTCTCTGCTACCTATGTCTGTACTTCGGACTGCACTCCACCCAGCAATTCTCTTGCCGGACAGGGAGTGACCTCCTTGACCCCTTCCGCCCGTAACGCAAGGCAGTCCGAGATGCACGTCGGCCTTCGGCGACAACAGTGATCATTCGCCAGATCAAGGCACCAAACCGCACGCATTCAGGAGACTTTCGCGGATCTGGCGACACAGAGATGGTGCACGAAACGCAGCGTGGCTCGGTTCTCAGCACGGGCTGCCAAGCCTAAGAGCTGTCCCTCACAACAGACATGACGCTCGATCACGGCTTGAAACCGGGCGAATCTCCATGCGGAGGGAAATCCTCCCTGGCAACAGAGCTCTCAGCTGCCCGCCTCGCGCTCCCAGGCTATGGAGCCAACAAGTGGTCCACCCTTCGGAGCTTCGCCCTCGCGCAGGCGCCTGTTCCTGACCCGGCAAGAGCGCCCTTGTTGCCGCGAAAATACCTGGGATCCAGGCGCAGTCGCTTCAGATCTCGGTGACTTTGATCCCGCGGATGTAGTGACCGGCGTCGAGTCGGGGCGCGGCGACGCTCGGGTCGTCGATGCCAAGCTGGATCAGGTAAGGACCCGGCACAGTGGGCGTGAAGGCGTGGGACCACAGGGACCAGCTTTGGCCCGGCGTCGCGGTCGGCTGATGGTCGACGAGGGCGAAAGGATCGCTCGGCCGAAAGCGTATCTGCAGGCTGCCGCGCGAACGATCCCCACCCCACTCGATCCCGACAACGCGATAGCGCATCTTGCCACCGACGCGCCACTGCTCGACCCGCACCGGCAAGGCGCTGCGCACGATGGTTGCCGGGCGATACTCTGCGGCGCGCTCGAGCACTCCGGTCTGGTGGGTGCGCAAGGCGAATTCTTTCATCTGCGAGGTGGCGGGTTCGTCGCCCCCCACGAGCTCGATCCGCTCGACCCACTTGACGCAAGAACAGCCATACCAACCGGGCACCATGAGGCGTATTGGGGCGCCGTGGTCGGGGGTGAGCCGCTCGCCGTTCATGTGGGTGGCGAGGAAGGCGCCGGCCGAGCGCAGTTGACCTAGGGTGAAAATCCAGCTGCAGCCGAGGTGGGAGGTGGTGGACCCCACCGAGTGGTCGTCGAAACCGACGATCCGCACCGAGGTCGCTCCGGGTAGGGGCTCA
>JBCCGX010000113.1:0-13949 GCA_039029035.1 Acidobacteriota bacterium
CGGTAGGGCCACACTCGCTTCGGGCGAGACCAGGGTCCGGGCGGTCTCGAGCAGAGCCGCGTCCTCTCGCGCCGGTGCCGCCGGCAAAGCATCCTGAGTGATGGCGGTGCCCTCGGCCTCGTCGTCTCCGGTCGCCCGGGCGACAATCTGGCTTGCTTCCTCCACCACGGTGGAATCGAGCGGATGGTCGGTGCGGACTTCATCGAGCATCGTGATCAGCTCTTCCGCGGTCGAGAAACGCTCGTCGGGGCTCTTGGCCAGGGTCTTGAGAACAGCGCCGCGCAAGGCCTGCGGGATCCTATGCTGCGGATCACTTTCGGCGAAGGCGCACGGCGGCTGGAAGAGGTGGCCGCCGATCAGCTGTGAGGTCGACTCGCCGCGGATCGGATACTTGCCGGTCAGCAGCTCATAGAGCACCAGGCCGAAAGAGTAGAGGTCGCTGCGTGCTTCGATGCCACCCGGCCCCTGGACGCCGAAATGTTCCGGCGAGGAGTAGCGGAACTTGCCCAGGAAGATGCCGCTGGCGGTGAGCTGGGAATCGACCCCGTGCTGCTTGGCGATACCCAAGTCGATGACCTTGACCAACGGCCGCCCTTCGACATCTTGCGACAGCATCAGATTGTCGGGCGAGACGTCCCGGTGGACGAAGCCGTGGCGGTGCAGGTAGCCCAGAGCACGCAGGCCCTGGCGGGCGATCTCGACCACCAACGCGATCGATGGCAACTGCGACTGGGCGATGAGCTGTTTGAGGTCGGCACCGCGAATGTATTCCATGACGATCAGGCCGGTACCCGAGTCGTCGAGGGTGAAATCGAAGATCTGGACGATATTGGGATGGCGCAAGCGGATCGCCGCCCGCGCCTCGCGAGCGAAGCGCTCGTTGAGCTCGTTGTTGGCCTCCAGCGACGAGTGCAGCACCTTGACGATGCGCAGCTCGTCGAGTAGCCGATGGCGGACCTTGTAGATCTCACCCATGCCGCCTTCTTTGATCTTGGCGACGATTTCGTACTGTTCGTCGATACGCGACAGCGGCAGGCCCATTGCGGTTGGAGCTCCGGTACAAAAGATGTCAGGATGAGGCCTCGAAGTCGATTGTAGCCGATTGAAGAGCCGGAGTTTACGCCTCAGGATGGAAGACAGCGGCCCACCGCAAGCGGCGGAGAGTAGCTCGAAGATCGCGCCACGCGCCTGGGGTGGTGAGCCGGTGCGCTCCCGCGCTCGCTGGCGCTGGCCGGCGCTCGTCGTCGGGCTCTTGCTGGCGGCGGTTGCGGTCGCCTCGACCTCTCGCCTGATCGACGCGGCGCAGCCGGCGTTCGAGCTGCCGATCACTGGCCGGCTGGCGCTGTTGCCGTTTTCCAGTGTGACGGCGGATCCCACCGACGCCTGGGTCGAGACCGGGCTCACCGAGATGGTGGCGGAGACCCTCATGCGTACCGCCGGCGCGGCGATCGTTCCACCGGATCGTCTGCGCAAGGTCTTCGAATCCCGTGACCTGAGCCTGCACGACGTCGAGGCGCGGGAACGGGCCCGAAGCCTGGCCTTCGCCGTCGGTGCAGACCAGGTGCTCGACGTCACGGTGCGGCGGCGCGGCGACAGAATGAGCATGGATCTCGAGCTCTTTGATGCCTCCGGCTCGCTCGCCGAGTCCGAGCTCGAAGGCAACGACGCGCTGGACCTCGCCGAGGGGCTGGTGTTCGCCGTCGGCCGTGCTCTCGGCGACGGGCGCGAGCCGCGCAGCCTGCGGCAGAGCTTTTCGCGCTCGGAGTTCCTGGACCGGCTCTACGCCACCGGCCTGCACGAGTTGCACACGGCGGAAGCGCGCGTCGCGCGACCTTACTTCGAGATCGCCTTGCGCCATCGCTCGGGCTTCTTGCAGGCCCAGGCAAAGCTGGCCGACTGCGTGCGCCAGCTGGGCGATCTGGAGCTCGCTGGCGAGCTCACCCGTACCTGGGTTCGGGAGGCCCAAGCGCGCGGCGAGCGCCAGCAAGAGGCCCTCGGGCTGCGGGCCCTGGCGCTCTTGGCAGCGCTCGAAAGCGAGCATGACAAAGCCGCAAAACTCTATGCTCAGGCTTTCGCGCTGCACCTCGATCTGGGCGACGAGCCGGCACGGGCCGAAGTCCTGTTCGAGCTCGCGCGCCTCGCTCTGGCGGAGGGCGAAACGGTGCGCGCCGAAGAGCTCTATGTCGAGCGCCTGGGGATCCAACAGAGCCTGGGGGATCGCCTGGGCGAGGCCGACAGCCTCTACCAGATCGGTAGCTTGCTGCTCTCTCAGGATGATCTCGAAGGGGCCGAGCAGGTCTTGACCGACGCTCGCGAGCTGGCCCTGCAGGCCGGGGACGTGTGGACCGAGATGCGGGTCGTCGCCAGTCTCGGTGAGATCGCGCATCGGGCGGGAGACTTCGAGCAGGCGAAGAGTTTGTGGCGGCGAGCGTTGACGTTTTACGACCAGCGCGACGAGAGTCCGCGGCGTCTACTGTTGTCTTACAAGCTGGCCGAGGCGCTGATTCGCGGTGGCGAGCTCGACGAAGCCGAGCAACGACTGCACGAGATCCGCGAGCTGGCGAGCTCGCTGGAGGATCGGCCCTACGAAGCCAAGGCCGCGATCGGCCTCGCCTGGCTCTTGCTACGCACTGGTTACCCGTATCAGGCCAAGCCGCATCTCGACCGCGCCTTGGAGCTCGATCGCTGGCTCGAGAACCGGGTGATGCTACAGCTGGTGATCGCCTGGTACGCCTACGAGCAGGGCAACTATCCACTCGCCCTCGCGACCCAGCTCGAGGTCAAGCGACGCTCGCCGGATCGCTGGGCGCCGTTCGACGAAGCCTTTCTGCAGACCTTCGAGCGGGCGGCGGCCGAAGGCCAACGGTTTCCACTACCGGGGGAAGAAGGGTACGTCGCGCCGGCGGGTTGAAGCGTGCGATCAAGCCCTGCCACCACCCAAGAGGCGGGCGGGTAGGAACAGGACGGCCTTGAGCAGCTCGAACACCGCATCGACCGCGATGCCGACGAGCCGGAAGGGCAGCAGAATCAGCCAGACGATCGGATAGAGAATCAATGCCAGGAGCGCCAGGGGTGCGCAGAGCAGGAAGAGGATGAGCCAGGCGAGGAATGTGAACATCGAAACGAGCCTCCTGCGAAACACTACGCACCAGGGCGGCGCTTTGTTTCCTCTTCTTTTTCTTAGGCTTGCCGCCGGATCGCGACCGGCCTACAATGTCGGCTCGACTTCACGAATTTGCCTCCGCGGTCGACGTATCGGCTCGAGCGTCGACCCCGTAGATCGCTGAGCCACTTGGGAGTGCCATGAAGAGGCTGACCCTCGCTGAATCTCTTGAAGCTAAGAATCTGGACCTCGGAGCCAGCGAGTGGTTCCTGGTCGATCAAGATCGGATCAACGGTTTCGCCGAGGCGACCGAGGATCGGCAGTGGATCCACGTCGACGAAGAGCGCGCCCGGGAGACTGAAATGGGCGGCACCATCGCCCACGGCTACCTGATGATGTCGCTCTTGCCCAATCTCTTCTTCCAGCTCGTCGAGTTCACCGATATGGGGATGATGATCAACTTTGGGCTCGACAAGGTGCGCTTCATGCGGCCGGTGCCTTCGGGTAGCGAGGTCCAGCTCAAGGCGCGCATCCTCTCCGCCCGTAAGCGGGCGCGTGGTGTGCTGATGCGCATCCGCGGCGAGATGTTCCTGCGCGACACCGGCAAGCGAGCGCTGGTGACGGAGGTTCTCTTCCTGGCGTTTCCCAAGGAAGAGGGTTAGACGGCGTTCGCGTCCGAGACGTTCGGGACGCTCCGGGATCGGATAGCCCGAGATTGAAATCTCGGGCTACGAGCTCAGGCCCCTATGGGGCAACTCGCAGTCCGGTCCCGGAGGGACCGTGGAAAGTCGCCTGGGCTTTCAATCCCAGGTCGGAAGGCCCGGCTCGGCCTGATCCGCGACTCAGCCGACAAACTTGTACCCCTGGCCGTGCACGGTGACGATGAACTGCGGTTTGCTCGGCCGAACCTCGAGCTTTTGCCGCAGGGAGGCGACGTGGACGTCGACGGTGCGCGTGTAGGGGGTCGCCTCGTAGCCCCAGACCTCGTCGAGCAGGCGGTCACGGCTGAGCAGCTCGCCGCGATGTTCGACGAAGTGACTGAGCAGCTTGAACTCGAGCGCCGAGAGCTCGACCGGCTGGCCGTCGCGCCGGACTTCGGCGCTGCGGAAGTCGATCCGCACGTCGCCGAAGGCGAAGGCTCCGGCGGCGGGGGCGATCGGCGTGTGGGCGCGCCGTAGGAGCGATTCGATCCGTGCCATCAGCTCCATCATGTCGAAGGGCTTGGTCAGGTAGTCGTCCGCTCCCAGCTTGAGGCCAACGACTTTGTCGACCACCTGTCCCTTGGCGGTCAGCATCAGAATAGGCATCTGAAGACCCTTCTGTCGCACGTCGCGGCAGACGTCGAGGCCATTTTTACGCGGCAGCATGATGTCGAGAATGAGGAGGTCGAAGGAGCCTTCGACCGCCCGGGCCAGGCCGGTCTCGCCATCGCCGGCTGTCTCCACCGCGTAGCCCTCGCTGAGCAGTCGATCGGTCAGGGTCAGCACCAGGCTGGGCTCGTCTTCGACTAAGAGAATACGGCTCGCACCAACCACAGGGGTGGCAGGGTGGCTGGCGTCTTCAGGCTGCATCGACGGGATCCTCTTCTTTGCCGGGCGCAACGGGAAGATGCAGGGTGAACGTGCTGCCGTTCCCCTGGCGGGTTTGCACCGCCACCCGACCGCCGTGGCCTGTGACGATGTGCTGCACGATGGCGAGCCCCAGGCCACTGCCGGGAACGAGATCATCTGTGCCGTTGCCGCCGCGGTAGAACGGTTCGAACAGGCGGGGAAGGTCCTGGGCCGCGATCCCCGGTCCCCGGTCCTCGACACTGAGCTGCACCTCCGGCGACTTGTCGCCGCTCGACCTGGCTTCGAGACCGATCCACGAGCTCTCGGCGCCGTACTTGATCGCATTACCGAGCAGATTCTGAATAGCGCGCCGCAGGGCGGCAGCGTCGGCCAGGATCGGTGGCAGATCGGGCTCGATACGGGTTTCGATCTCGCAGCCCTTCTCATCGAGCACCGGACGATACTCTTGCAATGCCTTGTCGACAATATCTTCGAGACGGGCGCGTTGTAGCGAGTAGGTCTTGCGGCCTGCTTGGATGCCGGCGAACTCGAGCACCTGCCCGACCATGTCGGTGAGGCGTCGTCCTTCGTCCTCGATCAGTCGACCGTAGCGTTGCACCTGGTGGGTGTCGGCGATCACGCCATCGGCCAGGTTCTGGCCCGCCGAGCGCATCGCGGCCAAGGGTGTCAGCAGCTCGTGGGTCACGCCGGCAACGAACTCGAGCTGTTGCTTGGCCAACGCCTGTCGCCGCCGGGTCGAGAGCAGGATCAAGACGACGCTGGCGGCCAGCAGCAGCAGGATGCCGAAACTGACGGTGAGGTTGTTGCGCCTAGCACGTGCCACGGCACGGTCGAGCGAGCCGGAAGGGTGGCTGGCGATCAGGTGCCAACGCGGTGCAGCCTGCTGCACGATGAAGCCGTAGAAGCGATGCAGCCAGCGGCCCTCGAATCGGCCGCGTCGGCCGCCACGGCGACCCTCGTGATGGCGCCGTGGCCAGAGCTCCCGGCCGATGCCGACTTGCTCCAAGCGCTGCGGCGGGAAAAGCGAGAACAAATCCGTCCCGACGTCGCCTCGCGGTACCACCGTGCCGGTCATCGGCGCGCCGCCTTCGAAGATCTCCCGGCCGTCGTCCCGGGTCATGATTCGCGCATGGTACGAGATCCCGTCACCGCGACTGAGATAGCGTTCCGTGAGCTGTGGCAGCATGGTCTGAAAGATCGTGTCGCGATCGAGCCAGA
The DNA here is from genome assembly GCA_039029035.1 of Acidobacteriota bacterium. Lineage (GTDB taxonomy): Bacteria > Acidobacteriota > Thermoanaerobaculia > Multivoradales > J023 > JAAELT01. The sequence goes on from JBCCGX010000113.1 coordinate 5,893, forward strand.
GGATGAGTAACCCGCGCTCCAGGGGTAGACCCTCCGGCCGGTCCGAGGGCTCTCGACGTCCCGGGCCATCGGGGGGCGGCAGGCTGATGAGAGGTAGGATCAAAGCTGGGATCTGATCCGCCAGCACGGTCACTTCGCTGGGCGGCTGGCGCATTTCGCTGGGCGGCTCGCGCCTGAAAAAGAGCCGGTCTTGCTGTAGAGTCTCGGACAACGGCTTCAGCTCCGGGGGCCACGAAGCGGTAGTGAAGAGGCCTGCTTGGGCGTCGAAGCGACTGAGCTCCGGCGCGTCGCCTTGGACCTGGACTCTGAAAACCTCTCGCACCAGCTCGGGAAAGGCGGCAAAGGCACGCCAGCGCTCGTGGCGTTCGACGAAGTCGTCGTCGGAGGCGTGCAAGCCGCTGCGCGGTAGGAAGCTCAGGTAGGCGAGGGTCAGCTCGCGGTCGAAGTCCATGGCGAGACGGTCGACACCGGTCTGCAGGAGCTCGCGAGTCTTCTCCCGATCGGCCTCACTGACCGCGTCGAGCCAGCGCACCTGCAACGACGCCAAGACCAGCAGCAAGCCGATGAGAGCTGCCGCAAGGAGCCATAGTGAGGTGGGCCCCGCGGCGAAGCGCTGCAGAGCGCTGGGTTGCGATGCCGTTCGCCTCATCGAGGCAGGATATCGGGGATCGCCCATCACGACCGTCGTGCGGGAAGAAGTTTTTACATCCGTTACAAATCTCTTGCCCAGGCTTAAAGACGGGGCTCGGGAGTCTGGCTAATCTCTTGAGCGGAGATCGGGATTGCGGTCTCGATCCGGCAGAAGCAGCTGCTGCTGATGAACGACGTTGAACCCCAAGGGGTTCGAACCGACAGGGATCGAATAGACAAGGTCTTGAAACGACAGGTCTTGAAAACGACACTTTGTTGCGCCGAACGACAGGGCGACAACAGAACGGCAGGGAGAATGCCATGATGAAGACAGTCAGCGACCTGAGTCGCCAAACAAGGAAACGCCTTCCATGCTTGGTCATCGCGGCCATGGTTTGGGGTTTTGCACCCGCTGCACTCCTCGCGGAAGACCCTGGCCAGGCGAAAGACCATGGACCATGGGAGCGTCTGAGCCGCCTCGACACCAACCAGGATGGTGAGGTGAGCCGCGAGGAGTTCGACCAGGGGAGCAGCCGATTCCCGCGCCTCGACAGCAATGGCGACGGAGTCCTGACCGAAGTCGACTTCGAGGGACTCGAAGGCAGCCCTCGGTTCCGCCGTGGTGGTCATCACCGGCGTGGGCCGGGGCGGCCGGATCCGGCAGCCATGGCCGGCATGATCGTCGCGCGGCTGGCGGATGACGACGGTGACGGCGCCGTGGCGGACGGCGAGTGGCGCGGCTTCCTCGATTCGTTGGTGATCGAGAGTGACGGATCGATCAGCCAAGAGAGCCTGTTGGCCGCGTTGCCCGAGCGCCGCGCTCATCGGGTTGGCCCGGACCGCATCAGCCGGCTCAGCCGTGTGCTGGATCGCGATGGTGACGAAGTGCTCGAGATCGAAGATCTGAGCGCCGTCTTCACCAGCCTCGATAGCGATGGCGATGGTGCGTTGATCGGTGACGAAATGCCGCACTTCGGCCCGCCCGGCGGCAGGATGCCTTGAGACTGTGAGGTTGTAGCAGCCCGTAGCGGGGTGTTCTGTTCCCCAGGTGAGGTTCGAGCTTAGACAGGGAGCTCGAGCCCCTATCATGACCCTCGCTACGGGCTGCCGGCCTTGCACCAGACCCGTGTGCGTGCGCGACGCCCAGCCCTGCAACATCGGGCCGGCGTCGGGCCGCCGAACTATAGATCGTGGTCCCGGTTTCGACATGGATGGGGATCAGATAGCACCGAAGCGGTGGATCTGTGGCAAACTTCCCACCACAATCCCCACTTCGTGACCCGAGCGAAGCCTCTTGGGGCCTCGATGCGCCGAACCCGAACGATCTATAGGAGACTGATCATGCGAAGAGCCTTGCCCTGGATGTTGCTGTGCGGACTGTTTCTACTGCTGGCCACCGCCTGTGCGAATCCGGCCGACGATGCGCCGGACGCGGCCGTTTCTGAGCCCGCTCCCGAGCCTGCCCCGGCCCCGGAGACGGCGGCGACTGCCGACTACGCCATCTCCGACGACTCCACCATCGGCTTCGTCGGTGCCAAGGTCACCGGCACCCATGATGGCGGCTTCAAGGCTTTCGACGGCAAGGTCTCTGTCGCCGGCGCCTCGGCCGAAGGCTCGAGCGTCGAGGTGGTCATCGACACGACCTCGCTATGGTCCGACAACGACGACCTCACCGGTCATCTCAAGAGCCCTGACTTTTTCGACGTCGAGCAGTTCCCGACCGCGACCTTCAAATCGACCTCGATCGCCGCTAACGATGAAGGTACCCACACCCTCACCGGCAACCTCGAGCTGCACGGTGTCACCAAGCAGATCAGCTTCCCAGCCGACGTCAAAGTGAGCGAGCTCGGCTGGGCCGCCACCGCCGAGTTCTCGATCAATCGGATGGACTTCGAGATCGTCTACCCTGGCAGGCCGGATGATCTGATCCGCGACGAGGTGTTGATCAAGCTTGACCTGCGCTCGGCCCCTTATGAGGCCGCGGCCGCCACCGAAGGTGGCGAGGGCGAAGCGGGCTAAGAGCTCTCGAAGACGTTGGTCGGGGCGCACGACTTGCGTCCGCTAGAGGCTCCGCGACAGGTGTCGCGGAGCCTCGCTGTTTTTGGGGCGCATGCGATGGGCTATTCAGATTTATATTCCTTGACGATATATCCACAGTGTCTATAAATTTATTGAATGAGAAAACGCGCAGCTCGACCCCCCGCATCGTCCGCCGAGATCACAGCTGAGAGCACTGCTGACATCGAGGCAATGCTGCCGCTGCCGCAGGCGACTTTCCATATCCTGCTGGCTTTGGCCGACTCCGATCGTCATGGCTACGCGATCATTCAGGAGATCGCCACACGAACTGACGGCGAGGTGACCCTCGGCGCCGGCACCCTGTATCGCTCGATCCAGCGGATGCAGGAGCAGGGGCTGATCACCGAGACCCGCGATCGCCCGTCACCCGAGCTCGACGACGAGCGTCGGCGCTACTATCGCATTACCCCCTTCGGCGCCGCGGTGGCTCGGGCGGAGACTCGGCGCCTCTCGCGCACAGTGGCTATGGCGCACGCTCTCGGCTTCGCCGAAGGGGGTCGCTGATGCGCTGGTATCGCTGGCTGCTTTACCTCTACCCGGCGTCGTTCCGTGCCGAGTACGAGCGCGAGCTCGGCCATGTTTTCGCCGATCGCCGCCGCCAAGTCTCCGGGCCGGCGGCAGTGGCCGGGCTCTGGGCCGAGACACTCTGGGACACCTCGAGCAACAGCCTGCGGGCGCACGGCGATCTTCTGCGCCAGGATCTGCAGCACGCCCGTCGCGCCTGGAGCCGGTCACCGGCTTTTGCCCTCGCCGCCATCGTGGTCACAGCGCTCGGCATAGGTGCCAACACTGCGGTGTTCTCGGTCACCGATCACGTCTTGCTTCGCCCGCTGCCGTTCGCCGAGCCGGAGCGCTTGGTCAAGCTGTATGAGAGAGTGCCTCAATACACCCGCATGGAGCTGTCGCCGCCCAACTTCCGTGACTGGCGCGACCGCAGCGCCTCATTCGAAGCGATGGCGGCGTATCACCAAACCTCGGCCAATCTGGTGGAACAGGGCGATCCGCTCCACCTCGCTGGTGCCGCTATCACCACCGAGCTACTGTCGGTCCTCGGCGTAGGACCGACAATCGGCCGACCGTTCCTCCCCGAGGACGACGGGCCGGGCGCGCCTGGGACTTTGCTGCTCAGTCATGCCCTGTGGCAGGGAGCCTTCGGCGGGGACCGAAGCGTCTTGGGCCGCCAAGTGCGGCTGGACGATGCGAGCTACGTGATTCTTGGCGTGATGCCGCCGGAGTTCTCCTTCCCTAACCGTGAGACGGATTTCTGGGTGCCTATGGAGCATTCAGTCGTCGATTCCGAAGACCGCAACGACAATTTTCTGAAAGTGATCGCCCGTCTGGCGCCTGGCATCTCGTTGAGCGAAGCCCGATCTGAGATGTCGACGATCGCTGCTCAGTTGGAGACAGAGCATCCGGTGGCGAACCGAGAAACCGGCGCGACCGTGATCGAGCTGCGCGGCGAGCTCTCCTCGCAGGCGCGCCAGCTGTTGTGGGCACTTTTCGGCGCCTCCGCTTGTGTTCTGCTGATTGCCAGCTCCAACCTGGCGAATCTCTTCCTGGTCCGCGCCTTGCAGCGGCGAAAAGAGCTGGCGGTGCGTCTGGCGCTGGGTGCGGGGCGCCAACGCCTGGTGCGTCAGCTGCTGACCGAGAGTTTTGTTCTGACAGTGTTGGGCGGCCTCCTCGGACTCTTGGTCGCCGCCGCGACGGTGCCACTCTTGGCCCGTCTGGTGCCGGCGTCTCTACCGATTGCCGAAGCGGTGGTGCTGGATGTCCGAGTGTTGTCGTTCGCGCTCCTTTTGACCCTGGCGACGGCCATCGGCTTCGGGATCCTGCCGGCGCTGCGCCAAACCGGCCGCTCGACCCTGGCAGGGTTGCAGGAAGGCGCACGGGCGGGGCTGGGCGGGCGCCGGCAGCGGGCACGGGCGGCCCTGGTCGTGGCCCAGGTCGCCATCTCGGTCACGTTGCTCGCTGCGTCGGGCCTGCTGATCCGTGCACTCTGGCGGGTCTACGACATCGATCCTGGATTCCGAGCCGAGCAAGTCTTGAGCGTGCGCACGCCGCTACCGTTGTCGCGATACGAAGCAACCGCGCAGCGATCACGCTTCTACGACCGGGTTCTGGGCGAGGTCCGCGCCCTGCCGGGTGTCGAGGAGGCCGCCTACATCAGTTTCTTGCCGATGGTTTGGCGCGGTGGCATCTGGCCGGTCGTCATCGATGGTGTCGACGAAGACGAAGCGCCGGCCACCGCGAGCTTGCGCTTCGTGACGCCGGGATTCTTCGCCACCTTGGGTATTCCGCTGCTCGAGGGCCGCGACGTGCGCGATGCGGATACCGAGGAGCAGCCCGACATCGCGGTCGTCAGCCGCTCCTTCGCCCAGCGCTACTGGCCGGGTGAAGATCCCCTAGGTCGCCGGTTCCACTTCGGTTTTCGCGAGCGGGTCATCGCCGGGGTAGTGGGGGATATTCGTTTTCGTGGTCTGGAGCGGCGCAGCGAGCCTCAGGTCTACTTGCCGCACGCTCAGGTTCCGGATGGCGGACTGATCTTCTACGCACCGCGTAATCTGGTTGTTCGGGTGGCGGACGCTCCCGCGACAAGTGATTTCGAGACCGGCGACCCGACGCTGCTGGCCGCCGCGATCCGTCGCATCGTCCAGGCTGCCGATCCGGAGCTGCCGGTTTCCGATGTCCGACTCCTGACCGACATCGTCGCCGCCGAGACCGCCCCGCGACGGACCCAGATCATGGTGCTCGCCGCGTTCGCCGGGCTGGCCCTCTTGCTCGCCGGGATCGGCATTCACGGCTTGCTGTCGTTCACAGTCTCGCAGCGCTTGCCGGAGATGGGCCTGCGCCAGGCGTTGGGAGCACGGCGCGGCCATCTCTTGCGCATGGTCTTGAGCGAAGGGGCTATGTTGGCTGCTGTAGGAGTCGGCACCGGACTGGCCGCAGCCTATGCCGCGGGACGCGGGATGGAGGCCCTGTTGGCAGGGGTCGAGCCGGCGGATCCGGCGACCCTCGCCGTTGCCGTTGCTCTGGCCCTGGCGATGACCCTCTCCGGCAGCCTGGTGCCGGCGCTGCGTGCGGCTCGTACCGACCCGACGATTGCACTCCGTTCGGAGTAGGTGGCGTCACCCGGGGGCCTGGTCACTTCTTCGTCAGGCGTTTTTCACCATCTTGTCAGGCCTCGTCAGTGCCTTGACTGGGAGGCTCAGCGGCCAGGTGCGAGCGACCGATCGAAGATCGCTGCATCGAGATCGAAGTCGACCGCAGTGCGGAAGTCTCATCCCGGCCGAGGCGAGCTTGGAATCCTCCGGCTGTGGTCGCCAACAGCCCAGGAGGATCGCTATGGGAAAGATTCTGTCGGACGTTGTGTCACGAAGGTTACCGGACCGAGCGCTGAACCGAGCCACTGTGAGAGCGCGAGAGGCTTTGGGAATCGCATGCTCGAGCCTCTGCGTCCTATCGGCTTGCGGGCAGCAACCGGCTGAGAAGCCGGCCGAAGTGCATCCGCAGAAGGCGATCTACCTCGGCACCGAGAACATCCACCTCGAGAGCGGTGAGCGCACACGTTACGTCTGGTTGCGCTCGATGCAGCTGCTCGGCAGCACGGCCGGTGGGCTTTAGGAGATGGTCATGTCGAAACCCTGGATCGCGTCGATGTGTCGTTCCTTGAGCCTGTTGCTCGCTGCGGTGTTGACCTGTGCCTGCGAAGGTCCTCTAGCGATTGAAGCGGGCGGCGAGCCCGATGCGGTCGCCTCGGTCGAGCGTGTCCGCGAGCACGTCTTCTTCCTCGCCGACGATGCGATGCGCGGCCGAGCCTCGGGCTCGCCGGAGTACGAGCGTGCGGCACGCTATGTCGAATCGCGGCTCGAAGACCTGGATCTCGCGCCTCTCTTTGCCGAGTCGTATCGGCAACCGTTTTTCCTCGAGCGCCAAGTCTTCGGCCGCGAAGGCTCGATCGAATGGAGCGGGCCGGAAGGCCCTCATCGATTCCAAGTCTTGCGCGACGTGATGTTCATGAACGTCGGACAGCTGCCGAACGGCACTGGGTCGTTCGAGGTGGTCTACGTCGGTCTCGGGATCCATGAACCGGTAGTCGGTTGGGACGACTACGCGGGGCTCGACCTGGCGGGGAAGTGTGCCCTGATGGTGATCGACACGCCGGCCGACCTCGCGGCCGACCTGCCCGCAGAGCTGCGTCAGAGCTACGCTGATCCAAGCCAGGGGCCGCGTCTGAAGGCCGAGGCCGCGGCATCCTTCGGCGCGCCTTGCCTGCTGGGGTTTCCTTCGCCCACTGCGCCGGCTCTCTATGAGGGCGTGATCACAGATCCGGCCGGGCTCGAGCAGGTCGGCACTGTCGATGCGGGTGTTGGCCAAGGCGACGCCCTGCCGGCAGCGGTGGCCATCTCCGCTGCGGTCGCCCGACGACTGCTCGATGGCCAGTCGAGCGATCCGTTCCCCGGCGGACGCCCGATGGGGTTCGACCTCGTGGGGCAAGTTCGGATCGATATGGACCTCGAGGTGCACGATCAGCTCGCCACCACAAACCTCGGCGCCTTGCTCCCAGGCACCGGCCCGCAAAGGGCAAACGAGGTGATCGTGCTCAGTGCCCACCTCGACGGCCAGGGGATGCGTGGGCGGGCGGTGCTCAACAGTGCCAATGACAACGCCTCGTCTGTCGCCGCTCTACTCGAGGCCGCGCGGCTCCTGGCCGGCCGGCCGGCCCAGCGCAGCATCGCCTTCCTATTCACCGCAGCGGAGGAAGACGGCTTGCTCGGGGCCAAGCATTTCCTCGACCATCCACCTTTCGAAGCCGAGAGGGTCGAGCTCAACGTCAATCTGGAGATGATCGGCAAACCCGCCAGGTCCGGCTGGCGCCATCGTTTCCGCGTGACCGGCCGGATCGACCGGCGGGTTGATGATCTGGCGCAGGCGGTCGAGAAGCGGGCATCCGGCGTGACGTTCGACTATGCCTTCCGCACCGACGGTGATGGCGGTCGTCATTTTCGTAACGCCGACCACGTCCATTTCTTTCTCCGCGGCATCCCGACTCTCTACTTCTATGGTGGTGGCGAGGCCTATCACCAGCCCGATGACGATCCCGAACGGCTCAACTATCCGAAGGTCGCCAAGATGGCCGGAGTGCTGGCCCTGTTGGTGCAGGAGAGCGACAGCTGGGGCAGCTGACCCTAATCCCAAGTTTGGCGGATCCTTTTCAAATTCAATCGGCGTGATTATCCGCCGATCGAGTTCTCGCGTTGGTTTGTGAGGCCGACCTCAACGCAGAAGCAACTTCGGACTTCAGGAGGACTCGACATGAACAGACGTGCCATCAGCAGACGCGCCAAGAA
>JBCCGX010000114.1:0-13913 GCA_039029035.1 Acidobacteriota bacterium
GCACGTAGGCGAGCTCGGTCGGCGGATGCGACAGAGCCAGTGGCACGGCGATACCGCCGGCCCGCCAGATGCCCCATTGGGCGGCGACAAAGTGGAAGCCCGGCGGCAGCAGGAGTGCGACGCGGGTGCCGGCAAGGCCTGCATCGGCCTCGCTCGGCCCGGTAACGCTCGACCCGGTATCGCTCGGCCCGGTACCGCTCGGCCCGGCGAGGAGCGCTGCTGCCACGGCGTGCGAGGCGTCCAGCAGGTCGCGATAGGTGTAGGTGCCGAAGTTGTCCACCACGGCCAACTGGTCGCCATGGTCGGCAGCGCGCCGAAAAACCGGCAGAGACTCGTTTGTGCTCATAGTGCGCCTTGTCGAGAGGATGGCGGATCAGCGCCGCAGCGGTCGCACGTCGATCAGCTCAGAGTCGGTTGCCTCGCCCTCTTGTGGGGTATCGTCTTGTGCTGCACCGTCTTGTGGGGCATCGCCAGGCGACTCGACCTCCCGCCCGGCGGCCGTAGCCAGATCGATGTCGGTCTCGAAGACCGGCGGCGCGTCGCCTTCCGCCTCTTCGGTGGTTTCAGCCTCCTCGTCGCTCGCAGGGTCTGGCGGCTCGATCGCCCGCCGGGCGATCAGCAGTCGATGGACAATGGCGACCAGAACAATCGCCGCGCCGGCGAGGGTGACGATCATGAGTCTCTGGCGATCGGCCGATGGTAGCTGGCGTAGCTGCACGGCGGCGAGGGCAATCCAGCCCATGGCGAGAAAGTAACCGAGTAGCGTTTGGGTGACGCAGCGGCGCCAGGCCCCGGCCGCCGATTGCACCGCCTGGCTCCACTGGACCTGGCTCCACAGCCAGCGCTGCAGAGCCGGGGGGCCACCGTGCTCGATCGCCAGGTGGGTCGCGATCCCGAGCTCGCGCAGCCGCTGGCTGCGTCGAGCCACGGCACTGCCCAGGAGCAGGCCGAGGAGAAGGGGAAACATCGGAATCGCAGCCGCCAGCTGGAACACCACCGAGTTCGCGTCCTGGGTTTCGCCCAGGGCTTCGCGGGCCACCTCGAGTCGCTGCCGGACCGCTTCGAAACTCTCGCCGCTGCGGGTCGCCACCGTCTGCAGCTCGCTCAGTCCTCGCGGCCGGCGAATCTCACCGCGAATCGTCGATTGCAAACCCAGGGCGAGCTCGCCATCCAAGGTCGGCACGGTCCACCAGAAAGGTTGCTCCGGCGGAGTGAAACGCAGCTGCTGCGCCGCCACGCCGAGCTCGTTCAACGACCCGACGAGCGCCTCCCACTGTTGCCGCCCCTCGGTAAACCGCCCGCGTAGCCGCGGCACGATGGCGGCTGCGGCGTCGATCCGTGCTTCGAGCCGTGGCAGGGCTTCGTCGCGCCAGCTCCGGGTGATGTCGAAGTAACGCGGCTGGGTGATCAACTGGTCGACCATCGGCGTCAGGGTCGCCAGCAGCTCGTCGCGGTTGCGCGCGTCGCGCAGATCAGCCACCCAATCGGGGTTGTCGAGCTGAAAGGGGAGGACCCTCGGCGTCGTTTCGGGCTCCTGCGCCGCGGCCTCCTCGGCCGGTGGCTCGTCGTCGTCCGTTGCGGCCTCGGCTGCCGCTTGGGCCGCGATGCGCTGCCGCGTCGCGTCGAGCCGCGCCAGATCGAGGTCCAGGTCTTCCGCCAGGCGATCCAATGCCGGGGTCATCGCTGTCTCGGTCTCGGCGAAGATGGCCTGCAAGGCCGCGCGCAGCTCGCTCAGGCCGTCCTCGATCCCATCGAGGCGCTGGCGCTCCAAGCTGGTCTGCGATTGGGCCCGTCGGTCCTCGATGAACGGCGTGACCACCACCAGATGAACCAGCGCCAGCCCCAGCACCGCGAGGAACGTCCAGCGGCTCGAGTCGGCGTATTGATCTCGCGCGCGGAGAAAGAGGGCATGGAAGGATCGGCTGGCCATGGCTAGGACAGAGAATTGTCCCAGCTCGAGTGAGGGAAAGCAACAAGCGACCCTTCTTCCGACCCCCGCTGACGCTAGCCGTCGACCAGAGTCGAGGACTCTAGACTGAGTCGACGCGACGACCGTAAAAACCCACATGTTCGCTCTACCCCGAGATGTCCACCAAGCCCTGCGATCCCTCGCCCGCCGCCCGGGCTTCACCGCCCTGGTGGTGTTGACGCTGGCGGTGGGTCTCGGCGCCAATGCGACGATGTTCGCCTGTCTGCGCGAGATCGTCTTCCCGACCCTGGGATTGCCCGACGAGGAGCGATTGGCCTACTTGTCGACGGCAACGCCGGACGGTTCGTCGCGTGGCACGTCGATCCCGGATCTACACGACTACGAGGTGGCCCTCGAGGGCGAAGCCGAGCTGTACATGTGGCGCATCTTCGGCGCCACCCTCACTCTCGGCGGCAGCGATGAAGGCACCGTCTTTGCCTGGGGTGAGGCGGTGGTGCCGGGGCACTTCGAGCTCTTCCGCGGGATCGTGCGGCAGGGCCGCGGTCTTCTGCCGGCGGACCTGCGCCCGGGCGCCGAGCGGGTGACGGTGATTCACCATGCGTTCTGGCTGCGGCGCTTCGGTGGCGACCCCAACGTGGTAGGGCGGACGCTCGGGATCAACGGGCGGGACTACACCATCGTCGGGGTGACACCGCCCGGGTTCCAAGGCCATGGCATGACCCACCAGTTCTACATCCCGGTGGGGCAGCTCGAAGATGTCAGCCCCGGTCATCTGGCGGATCGCCAGAGCGTCGCAATGACGGCGATGGTCAGGCTGCTGCCAGGCCGCCAGCTGGCGGCGGTGGAGGCCCGGTTGGCACAAGTGGCCCAAGAGTTGGACGCGACGGTGCCGCTGGATCGCGGTGCGCGGCGGGTCGAGCTGCGGTCGATCCGCCAGGGCGGCGACTACCTTCGGACCGAGGTGGCGTTGCTCATGGCGTTGGCGTTGCTTTTGTTGGTGCTCGCCTGTGCCAACGCCACCAACCTGATGCTGGCCGGAGCGTTGACCCGGCGACGAGAAATGGCGGTGCATACGGCGATCGGCGCCGGCCGCGGTCGATTGCTCAGCCGCTTGCTCAGTGAAAGCGTGTTACTGGCCGCTCTCGGTGGCGCCTGCGGCTTGACATTGGCGGTGCCGCTGACCCGATTGTTGGAGCGCTACCTGGTCGGCGGCCCGGTCGGCACCGGCGCTTGGGGGGAGGGCAGCCGAATCTTCGTCGTCGATGGCGAGGTGATCCTGTTCACCCTCGGTCTGGCGCTCGGTGTGGGTCTGGTCTACGGTCTGGCCCCGCTGGCGCAAGTTTGGCGACTCGATCTGGTGTCGGCTCTCAAGTCCGGCGCCGCCGACGCGTCGCCAGCGCGTCGCTGGGGTCCGCGTCAAGGCTTGATGGCGGCTCAGGTTGCGGTCTCTGTGGTGCTGCTGCTCGCCGCCGGTCTGCTGGTGCGTAGCCTGCTCGAAGCGCGGGCCCAAGAACCCGGATTCGAGTCCGATCCGCTGCTCCTCGCGACTCTCTACATCGCACCAAGGGCGGCCGACGCGAGCGTCGTCGCGACCCGCCGCGGCCTGTACCAGGCAGCGATCGAGCGCCTCGAGGCCCTGCCCGGCATCGAGACTGTCTCGCTGACCCGCCAGGTGCCCCTGACGGGCTGGATGGCGATGACGGGTGTCGCCGACCCGGCGCAGCCAGAAGGGGCTTGGCGGGTCGGCCGGCTGGAGGTTGGAGAGGGTTTCTTCGCCACGCTGGGAGTTCCCCTGCTGAGCGGTCGCGACCTGGAGGAGCGAGACCCTGGGGCCGAGATCTCGCCCGTGGTGGTCAACCGGCGCCTCGCTGACGAGTTGTGGCCGGGCGAGGACCCGCTCGGCAAGACCCTCCGGGTCGAGCAGGGCAACACTCAGCGGCTCTCCGTGGTCGGCGTGGTGGCCGACTTTCGTCATCGGAGCGTGGTCGAGGAGCCGCAACCGCAGCTCTACAGCTTGCCGACGCGCTACCAGCGCCTGACTCTTCTGATCCGCACTGCGGGCCCGGCCTCGGTCGCCATGATGGAGTCGGTGCAGCGAACGGTTGCAGGGCTCCATCGGGACGTCTCCCTGGTCGACCTGGCGCCGTTTCAGGCCCAGATCGACTACGCCCTCCAGGAGCGTCGCATGGTACGCGACGTCGCCTTGCTGGCCGGCCTCTTCGGATTGGCCTTGGCGGCCAGCGGCATCTTCAGCGTCATGAGCTATGTGGTGCGTTCCCGCCGGCGAGAATTCGGCATTCGGTTCGCCGTTGGCGCTACCGTCGGCGATGTGCGCCGCATGGTCCTACGCCAGACCTTGGCCTTGGTGCTGGTCGGCGTCGGGGCGGGGCTCTTCGCAGCAGCAGGCCTGACGCGATTTCTCGCCAGCTTGCTCTTCGGCGTCGGCTCGCAGGATCCGGTCGTCTTCGGGGTGGTGCCGCTGTTGGTCGTCGCCGTTGCCACCCTGGCGGTCTTGGCGCCGGTCGCCCGGGCTGCCCGGGTCGATCCGACGGTCGTCCTGCGACAGGATTGATCTTGGCTCAATATTCGATTTTACCTAGACAGGCTGCGAATTGTAGGGCGTCCACCACGATATCTACCTTAGAGCCCAAGAGAAGCTCCGGCAAGAAGTCCTGGGCAAAGCGGCCCAATGTGTCTTCGACCCGAAAACTTCGTCCTTTCATCAGTTTGCGGAGCTCGAGAAGTGTCTTCCGGAGGACGGCCAAGTCGACGAGCTTGTCGACGCCGAACTCGGCGAGGCAACTGAGGATCGGCCAGGCGATGACAGAGAGCGACGGACTGAGGCGGACGATGGACATATCGACCTCAGCTCCTGTCGAGGTCACCCGGTAGTTCAAGTAGCCAATGATCTGCTGCTCATTCGAACGAATCTCGCCTCGGTACGCAGCATCAGTGATCAACTGCAATCTGGGCAGGGCAAGAGTACCGACGAGGTCGTCCTCGGACACGTCGGCGTCCCAGAGCTGGAGAAGGTGCCCGGTGCCGCGCGCGACATCACCTGCGGTGTGGACTGCGAAGTCGGTCACGACATAGTCGTTCCAGATCGGCTGGTGAGTGTTGTCGAGATGGTTTGTTCTCCAGATCAGATCGCTACCGAACCACAATTGGACGTAGGGATCGCAGAGGCCGATGCCGTCTTCACAGAAAGAGATATGAGCACTCGTGATGTCCAGGCGGATTCTCTTTTTTCCTTCGAGCCAGGCCTGAAAGCGGTGATCGGAGAAAATTGTATAGAAGTCACTTGTCGCCGCGTTAGCGAGCTCTCGGGCGTCCTGGTAGAGGGATGGTGATTCATAGAACTCGTAGAGATACTCCAGGGCGTCTTCGGTTCGGTTCATGATCGCGGAGTAACGTGCCAGATCGTAGCCAGCCTGCAAGTTGATCAGATCGTCATTGCTAACTCGATAAGCTCTGCGAGTGGCTTCGAAGGCCTTGTTGAAGTCGAACTTGCGTGCATGGATCTCTCCCTGCCGTAAGTAGATCTTCAGCGCCAGGGGCGGATGATCCGCTAGCGCCTCGTCCAAGTAATCGAACGCTTCGCTGTAGGCGTCTTGTTCCGCCGCCTCCCTGGCCAGCTCGTAGCTGGCCAGGCCGCGCAAGCGACGACTCTCGGCCAGTAGTATCCGCCGGTCCAGGCGGAGAAGAGCCTCACCGGCGTGGTGCCGGGCCTTTTCGTACGCGCCTGTTGCCGCTTCCTGACGCGCGATCCTCAGGTGCAGGTCGCCTAGGAACGGTAACGGAGTCGGTGCTCTCAGTCCGTCTTCGTAGGCCTTGTAGAGGTCGGTCAAGGACTCTTCGAGTCGTCCGGATTCTTCTCGCACGACTGCCCGTGCGTAGTGGCTCGCGGCCCGGCCGGCAAAGGCCGCGGCATGCCGCGGCTCGAGATCCAAGACCTCGTTGAAATACAGCAAGGCCTGGCGATAGGTGCCGCTCTCGTGCGAAGCGATGGCGAGGTCGTGAGTGACTTCGATCAGTTTTTGGTTCGCCTGGCGAAAGTCCGGGTCATCCTCTCTCGCCCGATGAAGTCCGTCGTAGGCGGCTTGAGCTCTCGATGGCGCTCGTGTTGCAAAGCGAAGTGAAAGTGTGCTCGGGCTCTCTCACTGCGAGCCCGTTCATGCCCGGGCAGATCCTGCAAGGCCATTGAGAGGTTTTGCAGGCAGGCTTCCATGTCCCCTCGGCGGCGGTCGTGGTCTGCCAGCTTGTAATAGGCCTCTCCCCGAGCCGCTTTTGCCTTTAGATAACCCGGATGATCTTCGATCGCCGAGTCGAGATAGCGGATGGCTCGATTCAGATCGCCTGCATCGAGAGCCCGAGTCGCCAATTGAAAGTACAACGAGGCTCGATCGACCTTCGCCTTGGCGAAGTAAATCGACCGATCTTCGACGGCTCGATTCAAGTAGTGCAAGTGTTGTTCGATATCGAGACCCGGCGTCAGAGACAATTGATAAAAAATGTTCCCCCGATGCGTGGTGTATTCGCGCTTGTCGCCAGCGGCCGCGTGCTTCAGGCTGTGCTCGATGTAGGTCAAGGCTGCTTCGAGCCGATTGGCGTCCTTGGCGCAACGACTGAGGCCATAGTGGGCGCGGCTGTCGTAGGGGTTCTTTTTGGTGGCCTTGAGGCACAGACGGTTCACTGCCACGCAATCTCCCAGTCGATACTTGTCATCACACCGGGCGATCAATCCTTCATAGCTGGCGCATCCGATCGATACTGTCAGCAGAGTTGTAAGAGTTAGAGGTGCCAGAATATTCAAGTCACGACGAGGCGTTATCCGATCGATACTCATCTTCGCTCCCCATTTCGTTGATACGAGACGTATGAGCCACGGCCTTGGCGGAAAACCAGCGACTCACGGTCTTTCTGTGAATAACCGTGTTAGGGAGCGAGCGGTTTAGTGTCGGCCGCAGGTGACTCGATCTAGCGGGCCGATAAGGGGTTCACGACGGCGTGCGCGCTACTGCTAGCGGGGATTAGGCGCGGCCTGCCAGTCGCCCTGAAACAAAAACCCCGCCCAGTAATAGGGCGCCCGCCATGCCGGTTCACGCCACATCGAAAGCTGTGCCTGTTGCAAAGCGGCTGCCGGAAGACGCTTCTCCCGGATCATCTCGCGATAGAAACGGGCCATCAGCTCAGCCGTAGCGCGATCGTCGACGCGCCATAAGCTGGCGACGACTCCGGCGGCACCGGCATACATAAAGCCACGGGTCAGGCCGATCAGACCCTCGCCGCGGATCTCCGGTCCCAGAGCTGTCTGGCAGGCACTAAGGACGACTAGATCGGCCGGCAAGTCCAGGTTGTAGATCTCATGGGCCCGCAGGAAGCCATTCTGTTCGTCGCCTTCTTCGTCGTACAGTGAGAGTACCAGCCCGGAGAGCTCGGGGTGGCGTGCATTGAGCAGGCCGTGGGTGGCGAAGTGGAGGACGCGAAAACGGCCGAGGTCTCCGCTCAGTGCGAGCTCGCGGCTCGCGTCGAAAGAGAGGGCCTCGAGCACCTTGCCGCCGGCGGCCTGATCGGCAATGCTCTGTGCTTCGAGTCGGCTGTAGGGAAGGCGCAGCAGGCGCGGCTTGCCGAAGTCGAGCATGGATCGGGACAGCCTAGTCGGCAGCGAGAGATCCTTCCCTTGATCTTCCGCCAGCCGGGTGTCGGCCCTGGCTTGCCGGATCCGAGGATCGTCGGCCTCGAATACCGGATCAGCAAGGATCGCCAGGGCTCCGTCGCTAGGCTGGCGCCCGGAGAGCTCTCGCCGCAGGATTCCGAGGGTCGAAACCGAAGGTAATGCGACGATCTCGTGGCGGGCGAGCAGTGGCTCGTAGGGGCCGCCGCCGGGAGCCGGCAGGACCCCGAAGGGAAGATAGTGCAGTGCTCCGTCCGGCACCACAACAATCCGGCGCGGCCCGAGGCGCTCGACAACCGGCTTCAGGATGATCTCGCTCAAACGAGCGGCCGTTCTCTCGAAGGCCCGTCGGCCGAGGGTCTCACGACTGGCGACGATGGCTTCGTAGAGTTCCTTGGCCAGGGCGTCGATCTCTTCCCTCGGGGGTAGCTCGTGGCTCTCGAACCGATCCGGAGAGATGGCCCAGAGGTAGCTCCGCTCGGCGCCAAGAGCGTACTCGAGGAGGACGGTGTCCTGATCGAGGATCTGTTCCCGCATCTCGCTCAGTCGCATGGCCTGCGGTTGGGTCAGAGCGGCGTAGGCGGGGCTCTCGGAGCGGATCGTGGCCTGTAATTCGTCCAACTGCGACAGAAGATCGTCGAGGAGGCGTGCCGCGGCGACAGCCTTTGGTGAGGAAGGATCTCTCTCCAACTGCTGGGTGCGAGCGAAGTCCTGCTCGGCGATCCGGCGTTGGAGGTGACGTTCTTGCGCGAGCAACTTCGGATCGACACCTCGGCGAATCTGGGCGCGACCGGCGACGAGGGAGTCCATCAAGCTCCGGGCCCGCGAGCGTTCGCTGGCTCTCAAGGCTTTCTCCTGATAGCCGCTGCCACGCTCTTGTCGGCCGAACTCCATCAGTAGATCGACATAGAGCTCATAGTAGCTATGTTTCGCCGTCAGGAGGCTCGCCCTCTGCTTGAAGCTCAGGACTCGATGGCGTACCGACTCAACGGTTTCGATCGCTGGCTCCAGCCGCTGCACGGCTTCTCCGGGCCGTCCCTGACTGCGCTCGAAACGAGCGAGGTGAAACAGGGTCTCGGCTTTGCCGAGCCGGTCGCCGACTGCCTCTTGCAGCGTCATCGCCTCGTGGAAATGGAGCCCGGCTTGGTGGGCGTTTCCCAGCGCTGCATGGGCGCGGCCGAGAGAGGCCAGGGTATGGCCCTGCGCGCGTCGGTCACCAGTTCGCCTCAGAAGATCGAGGGCTTGTTCGAGGTTGGGCAGGGCGTCTTTGGCGTGTTTATTAGTGAGATGGAGCGACCCGATGTTGGCGAGCAGCCTGGCCTCTTTTCGGGGACTCGTCAGCTTTCGGTAAAGCGCCAAAGAGCGCTCATAATGCTCGAGTGCCGCAGCAGGCTTGCCCATCGTGGCGTATTGCTGACCGATATGGTTGAGAGCGGCGGCCGTTCTGGAGGGCGATTGTGCGGCCTCGGTCATCGGCAGAGCAGTCAGCAGAAGCTCAAGGGCTTTCTCGGGATTGCCGAGTTGGGCATGAAGGGCGCCGAGGTTGGTCGTGGTGGCCGACTCGCCGCGTAGATCGCCCACTCGCTGCCAGAGTTTGATTGCCGCGCGGTAGAGCTCCAGAGCTTTTTGCGGCTCGCCAACTACGGCGTACGCAGCCGCCATGTTGTGTAGGGTGAAAGCTTCCCCGCGGCGGTCACCGACGTTTCGTCGCAAGACTAGTGCCTGATCGTAGAGCTCAATCGCCGCGGTGGGCTCGCCTAGCGATTCGCGGACCGCACCCACATTGGTGAGTCCCCAGGCCTGCATTCGCAGATCTCCAAGCGAACCCCACAAGTTGGTGGACTGCTCGTAGTGCCGCAGAGCTTCTTCGGGTCGGCCCTGTTGGGAGTGAAGGCGACCGATGTTGTTTAGCAGCACTGCTTGGCAAGCTCGATCGCCGATCTCGCGACAGATCGCCAGGCTCCGTCGGTAGTACTCGAGCCCGAGTTGTCGTTTCCCCTTCTTGTCGTGGGCACTACCGATCGAATTCAAGGCGTGCGCCTCGCCCCTGCGGTCGCCGAGTCGGGTGAAACTCGCAAGCGTCGGCAACAGGTCTTCCAAAGCCGACCGGGGATCTCCGAGATCGTCGGCGATAGTGCCTCGTAGAAAGCGTGCCCGAGCCTCACCGTGGTCGTCATCGAGCGCAGTGAAGATCTCCAGGGCTCGAGCGAGTTTCTCCCGCGCTGCGGTCGTCTCACCGACCTCGTCGAGGACCGTCGCCAACTCGATGAGCGTGTCGGCCTGTGCGGCTCGGTCTTTCGTTTGCTGCCAGATCGCCAGGGACTCTTCAAACTTCGCGATCGCTGTTTGGAGCGCCTCAGCGTCGCCGAGCGCCTTCGATCTTCGGCCTTCCCCGAGAAGGCGCGCGGCGCTAGCGATCTGGCGGTCGCGCGCCGTGGCCGGCCGGATCGTCTGGATCTCGAGCACATAGGCTCCACGGGCCGCCGCCTCGTCGAAAGGGTGTACGGTGATGCGCGCGGTACCCGCAGTCGCCGCCAGGAGATCGATCCTCTCGCGACCTTTGGCAACCTCGATCGAGTCGATCCGTAGAGGCTCGGCCATTCCGGGAGCTTGGGCTTCGAGGAAGACATCGATCCCCTCCTGAGAGCAAATCGCCGAGAGGTAGTCGTTGTCTTTGACTCGAACGAGGTAGGTATGTGCCTGCCCCCCGGCAATCTCTCGTCGAGAGGCTTGCCCTTCGAGGAGCTCTTCGGCCTCGGCTGGCACCGGCGAGCGCGGTGTCGGCGTCGCGCCCGCCCCGCGGCAGTTGATGAGCAGGAGTGTTGACGCGAGCGCCGAACAGAAACCGTACTTGAGGTAAACATGCCACATCATCTTGCCCCCCCAGCAGTTCTCTCACCGATTGAAGCTATTCTCGTATCAGTTGGAATTGATGCTCGACGAGATTCAACTCGTCTCCTCCAGTGAGACCAGTTAGCCGCAGCCGCAACTCCTCCGCCGGCAGATTCAGGGCGGAAAGAGCGACGGCAAAGTTGCGAAATCGAGTCCGCTGTAGATTGGTAATCGTCAACAGCTGTTTGCCCTGATGGTCATCGATGGTCAATCTATACTTTGCAAAGATCTGATCCTGAGGATCCTCGATCAGCAGTGTGAACCAGTGGGTGCCTGACGGCAGCTTGATCTTGATTGCCTGACTTTCAGGGGATGTGCTGCGCTCATGGCTGGCCACCAGGTCGACGATTGACGTGTTGGGTTGGGGTTGTAAAATTTGCTCGCGATCCGACCGTAGGAACGCCACCTGTTCGTTCAGCTGATCTCGCTCGCCGCGGACCGTGGCGAGGCGGCTACGCTCAGCTTCGAGGTTCGTCCGTGCGGCGCGAAGTGCGACTTCTGAAGTCGCTAGCCTGGCGGCAAGAGTGTCGTAGGCCGCCGGATTCTGTCGACCTGGAGCGAACCCGAAGTAACTGATTGTCGCCAAGAGCAGAGAGGCGGCGACAGCATAAGGGCCGCGTGCCATCTGCAGAGCTGGAAACCAAGGCGGTCTGGGGCGGCCAGGCACGTCGACGGCTGCCTGGGGAACCGTTTCGGGCAGTTCTGGCCCTGTCTCAGGGGCTCTGATTTGGTGTTTGATCTGTGCCAGATTGCGCTCGGCCTCTGCCGTCGGAACCGGTACTTGTTCATCGGATCCGCCAAACTCGTCGAGCCCCTGCAGGAGAGCGACACAGTCCCGACATCGAGCGAGGTGATCTTCGACCTCATCTCGCTGCTGCGGTTCGAGATCCCCCCAGTGGAACGATTCGAGGGTCTGCACATCGGGGTGCTGGCGTGGGCTCTCGCTCGAGATCATCGTCTTGAAAGCGCTTTTGAAATCGGTGCGGTCTTCGCTCATCAGGTCATTCCTCGAAGGCGTCGTCAATCCGATTGAAACGAGCGGTCAGATCTTTTCGTAGCTTGTTCTTGGCCTGACTCAAGTGGGCCTTAACAGTCCCGGGGGCCACTCGCAACAGTTCGGCCGTCTCGTTCGTGCTCATATCTTGACCGATCCTCAGGAGCACGCAGCGCTGCATTTTTGGGGGGAGTCGACCGACAGCATGCCAGAGCTGCTCGCGATCTTCCCTGGAGATCGCCCTCGATTCGGCCGACTCTTGCTCGTCTGGGATAGTTGGCTCGCGCGATGCACCGTCCGAGTTGGGCCAGGGTGTTTCGGGTCGCCGTTGATTCTTCCTCCGCCAATCTAGATAGACGTTACGAGCTACTCGATACAACCAGGGTTCGAAGCCCTGCACGGGACAGCTGTCCATATACTTGAAAACCCGCAGAAAGACGATTTGGGTTAGGTCGCTACGACTTTCCGGCGGAGTCCCGGCCGGAATCCACCGATAGACTCGGTCATGAAAAAGCCTGAAAAGGCATTCGAAATCCGCTTCGAGATCGGCGCGCTTCTTCAGGCGTTGGAGTAGGATCTCCAGCGACTCGGGCTGTTCTAAAGAGGAGAGGTTGTTCAACTAGCCACCTTGCGGGTACGAACTTCTTGCCTCTGGAGGCAAGTTCTCGTTGTCGCGAGCTACCGATGAGAGCTTTCCGGTTTTGAGGTGCAGCTTCGCTAGAATTCAAAGTCGGTTGTTGCTCTCAAGGGAACTGATCCCAAAAATTTTAGGCTAGATCCAAGCATACCGCGTCGCAAAGATCCCCGGCTATTGAGCTTGGTTTCTTGCTTTGCCTGGCTTGTTCCTACGGTCGTTCCGGAGCTCAGCTTGATACCATGGCGCGCTTCGAACCGGGCCGGATCAGTCCGCTCGTGTCCCTCCGCCAACTTTCCCGCTACCGGGACTCGCGATGAACGAGCTGCGAAATCAGGCCGAGAGCTCACTACCCACCTCCCATGGACGCTGGGCTCGGGTCCTCTTGTGGGGCTTGGTGTTGCTGCCCTTCTTCCTGCAGGCAGCCTATTTTCCTTCTTACGGTCACCTGCAAAGCGACGACTACCACGGGGTGATCGAACGGCTGAGTGATGGCGAGCGGCTGTCGCGGGATCCCGGCACCTGGTTCACGATTCGCATCGTGCAGCACCGGGTGACGGTGCCCTCGGTGTTCTGGGGATTGAATCTTCTCTTCTTCGACGGCAGCAATCAGCCGATGGCCTTGCTCTCGCTGATTATCCTGGTGGCGATCTTCCTGATCGTGCTCGCTCAGTTGCGAGAGAGCGTGGCGTACCCCTCGGCCGAGTTCTGGCCGCTGGCTGCGGTGGCTTCGATTCTGGTCTTCGCGCCGATCAACGGCACCAATCTGGCGATCTCGTTTCAGGGGATCCACTTCTTCCTGTGTAACCTCTTCGCCGTGCTGTCGATCCTGGTCCTGGTGCGCGGCTGGCGCTACCGGCTGATCTGGCTCGCTTTGCTGGGCCTGCTCGGCCTGCTCACCTTCAGCTCGGCCATGGCCTACTGGCCGGTGCTCGTGGTGGGCGCTGTTCTGTTGCGTCGTGGCAAGGGAGAGGTCGCCGCGCTCGCCGCCTTGGGGCTGGCGGCCTTGCTGGTGTGGACCCGCGGCCGGATGCCGGGGACCGGGGCTTATTCCGTATCGCCGGATCCGGAACTGATCTTGCGCTATCTGGCAACCTTTTTCGGCGCGACCTTCACCCGCGATCCCACCATCGCCCGATTTGTGGGTTGGATCGGCATGACGGCTGCCGTCGTGGCCCTGGCTGTCGCTCTGTGGCGGCGGCGCCTCGGATCGCCGGAAGCGTTCTGGGTCATGCTGCAGGGCTATGCTTTCAGTAGCGCCCTCATGGCGGCCCTAGGGCGATCGGCCCAGAATGGCGAGGTCCAGGCGATGAGTCCTCGGTACGGTCACTATCCGGCCCTATTTTGGCTCGGACTCCTCGTCTTCATCGGCTTGCTGATCAAGCCGCAGGATGCGGCGTCACGCCTGGCGAACTGGCGTCCGGCGATGTTGCTGAGCCAGTGGATCGCCGTTGGGTTGATCTCGGTATACACCTTTCAGGTGGGTATCAACACGATACGGTACCTCGCCAGCCGTGGAGCCAGGCAGGTGGTGACCGATTTGGCCTTTCGACTCTCGGCCCAGGATGAGCAACTGGTGCGCGAAACGGTCTCCCACAAACCGAAGTCGGTCATTGCCAAGATTCCAGTGTTTCGAGACCTGCAGCACACCCCATTCGACCGTCCGGCTCCCCCGCTCGATTGGCCGGAGATCCCGCCAGAGCTCGTGCAAGCTGCGCCGCATCCCGAGATCGTCGGTGAGATCAAGGAGATCGTGACCACCGAGCACCCCACCTGGACCCGGGTGCGC